>DAICZL010000525.1 GCA_027311165.1 bacterium | reverse complement strand
CCGGCGATACCGCCTGGATGCTGTCCAGCACCGCGCTCGTGCTGCTGATGACGATTCCCGGCCTGGGGCTGTTCTATGCCGGCATGGTGCGCAAGAAGAACGTGCTGGCGACGCTGATGCAGTCCTTCGCGATCTGCTGCCTGGTCACCATCGTCTGGATGGTGGCGGGTTACAGCCTGGCCTTCACCAACGGCACCGGCACCTCGATGCCCTATGTCGGGGATCTGTCGCGGCTGTTCCTGAACGGCATCGCCGACCATATCGACAAGGGCGGCGACATCGCCTTCACCCTAGGTCTCGGCAGCGACAACGCCCAGGTGCAGACGGTGCCGGAGACCGTCTACATGATGTTCCAGATGACCTTCGCGATCATCACCCCCGCTCTGATCGCCGGCGCCTTCGCGGACCGCATGAAGTTCTCGGCGATGTGCCTGTTCATGGTGCTGTGGTCGCTGGTGATCTACAGCCCGATCGCGCACTGGGTGTGGAGCGCCACCGGCTGGGCCGGCGCGCTCGGCGTGCTGGATTTCGCCGGCGGCACGGTCGTGCATATCAACGCCGGGGTCGCCGGCCTGATGTGCGCGCTGGTGCTGGGCAAGCGGCAGGGCTACGGCACCGAGAACATGGCGCCGTACAATGTCGCCTACGCGGTGATCGGCGCCTCGCTGCTCTGGGTGGGCTGGTTCGGCTTCAATGCGGGCTCTGCGGTCGGCGCCAATGGCCGCGCCGGCATGGCGATGACCGTCACCCAGATCGCCACCGCGGCGGCGGCGCTGGGCTGGATGTTCGCCGAGTGGATCACCAAGGGGAAGCCCTCGGTGCTGGGTATCGTTTCGGGCGCGGTCGCGGGGCTGGTGGCGATCACCCCGGCCTCGGGCTTCGTGCTGCCCGGCGGCTCGATCGTGATCGGCCTCGCCGCCGGCGTGATCTGCTTCTGGACCTCGACCAGCATGAAGCACATGTTCGGCTATGACGACAGCCTGGACTGTTTCGGCGTGCACGGCATCGGCGGCATCATCGGTGCGCTGCTCACCGGGGTGTTCGCCTATGGCCCGCTCTCGGGCACCGATGCGACGCCGGGCGGCAGTCCAGGCGGTCTGCACCAGTTGCAGCTGCAGGCGATCGGTGTCGGCGCGACGATCGTCTATAGCGCTGTCGGAACGTTCATTCTGCTCAAGATCGTCGATCTCGTGATCGGGCTGCGCGTCACCGCCGAGGAGGAGCGCGAGGGCCTCGACATCGTGCTGCACGGCGAGCAGATCCTCTGATCGGGTCTCGCCCGGCTTCATCCGGCCGGCACCCTCGCGCCCTGCGGTGCCGATCGGGGCTCGGGCCTGGCTGAGACGATCGGGCTTGGCTGAGACGTGTGACTGCAAGGGCGGGGCCGGTTGGTCCCGCCCTTTGCCTCTTCAGGAATCAACCGGTTCCAGGCTATAGCTTCCGGGCGGCCTGAACGCCGCGACCGTTCGAGGACCGGAAGGCACCGCCATGGCCATGACCGCCGAGACCACATCGAGGGGTTCCGCAGCGCTCGACGGGCGCAGCCTGGTCTCGCCCGCGCTGCGCACGCTGATGCGCCGGCGGGTGGGCGAACTGGGCGGGCTCGCGCTCGGTCTGGCGGGCCTCGCGCTGCTGGTCGCGCTGGCCTCGTACGATCCGCGCGATCCCTCGCTGGAC
>DAICZL010000508.1 GCA_027311165.1 bacterium | reverse complement strand
GGTCCAGCCAGTGGCGGTTGAGGCCGATATCGGTCTCGCGCGGGCCATCGCCGTGGTCGCGCCGGTCGAGCCGCAGGAACAGCACGTGCTCGGGGCGGGTGCCGGGTTCGGGCGGGGGCTGGGCCAGCGCCGCCAGCATCGCCTGCCAGGCTTCCAGCCGGGAGCGGCCGCGCCGCTGGATCGCCCGGGCCGCCGCCTCGATGCGGTTGCAGGTCGCCTCGTCCAGCGCCTCGGCCTCGTCTTCCAGCCGCGCGATCAGGCCCCTGGCCAGTTGCGCGAGCGGGGCCGAGATCCGTCCGAGCGCCTGGCGCAGGATCTCGGCGGCCTCGATCAGCCCCGGCCCCGCGGGAAACACGTCGCACTCCAGGGCGTAGCGGCTGGGCGGCTCGCCGGCGCCGGGCAGGCGGGCCAGCACCTGGCGGCGGGCGATGCGCAGGAAGCGCTCGGTCTCGTTGGCCGGTTCCGCCTCGCCGCCGATCCGTCCCGCCCAGCCGGGGCCGGCCAGCGCGGCGGCAGCGCGCAGCGCGGCATCGAGCGGCGTCTCCAGCGCGGGGCGGCCGGCCACCAGCTCCTCGCTCCGCCGCCGCAGCCCGCGCGCGCGCGATCGCCCGCCCTCCGCCCCCAGCAGCCAGCGGCGCAGTTCGGCGGTCTCGGCGCCCGATAATTCGGCGGCGAAGGCGCCATCGGCGGCATCGAAGATGTGGTGGCCATCGTCGAACACGTAGCGGGTGGGCATGGGCGCGTCGTCCAGCCCGCCGCCATTGTTCCCGCCGCCATTGTAGTTGTGCGCGGCCTGCACCATCACCAGCGCGTGGTTGGCGATCACCAGATCGGCGCCGCGGGCGCGGCGGATCGTGTGTTCGACGAAGCAGCGCCGCCAGTGCGGGCACCCGGCGTGGATGCATTCGCCGCGGCGGTCGGCGAGGCCGGACAGCAGGACGGGGCCGAACAATTCGGCGAACCAGCCCGGCAGGTCGCCGCCCTGGATGTCGCCGTCGGCGGTGGCCAGCACCCAGCGGCAGATCAGCCCGAGCGCGACCGGGGTGACCCCAAGTGAACCCTGGCCGGGGCTGCCCAGCGCGTCCTCCAGGTTGAGCAAGCAAAGATAGTTCTCCCGCCCCTTGCGCACTACGACGCGGCGGCGCCGCTCGGCTGGGTCAGGAAACAGGCGGACCAGCTCGCTATCGATCTGGCGCTGCAGGTGGCGGGTAAAGGTGCTGATCCAGACCGCGCCGTGGTTGCGCTCGGCCCACAGGCTGGCCGGTGCGATGTAGCCCAGCGTCTTGCCGGTGCCGGTGCCGGCCTCGGCCAGCACCAGATGCGGATCGCCCCGCGTCTCGCGCACGGCGAAGGCGGCGGCGACCGCGCCGGCATAGTCGGCCTGGCCCGGCCGCTGCTCGGCAGAGGTGCCGAGCAGCAGCGCCAGCCGGCCGCGCGCCTCGGCCCCGGCGACCGGGTGCGAGCCCGGCGGTGGCGGTGGCGGCGCCTCCTCCCATTCCGGCAGGCGGCGCCAGACGCGCACCGCGTCGGCCGAAGCCGGTGCATCGGGCGCGCCGAGGGCGGTCAGTACGCAATCCGCCCAGGGCCAGCCGGCGGCGCCCATGCGCGCGGCCAGCGCCGCGGCGTCGCGGTTGGACGAGCTCTGGCGCGCCGC
>DAICZL010000315.1 GCA_027311165.1 bacterium | reverse complement strand
ATCAGTAGGGAAACCACGGCACCACTTCGGCAGTCGTCGCCAGCGCGTCTATCTTAGCAGGGGGAAATCAGTAGGGAAACCAGATCGTGCCCCATGGCGTGGTGTAGGATTGGCTACCTCATCGCGCTCTCCGGCTGGGTTGGCCGGGCTTATCAGCCTGCCACTGCGGGCAGTTTGATGACTGGTACATCGCACAACCCGGCGATGGTTTCCAGCGTCATATAGCGTCTGCGCTGAACCCCCTCCGCTGCCTTTCCACCGGCTTTGTCGGCGGAACCTTGGGCAGCTTCGCCCACTCATCGTTTTGTTCGAGCAGGATGGCGCCGACGAGGGGACGAATGGCGGCTTCGTTGGGGAAGATGCCGACGACATTGGTGCGGCGTTTGATTTAGCCATTGAGCCGTTCGATGGGGTTGGTCGAGTAGATTTTGGTGCGGTGTTCCTTGGGAAACCTCATATAGGCCGTACCCATCCGGTGAGGACCGCGGTCCATCGCCTCCAGGCGTTCGGGCATGTCGAGCAATTTGAGCGCAGCGGCGGTCAAGGCTTCAGCGATCGTCGGATAGGTTTCGGCCGAGCTGATTGAAACGCCGTCGCCCGGGAAGGTCACCGTTGCTTGGAAGCCATTGCCCTTGGGCGTGGCAGAGAGGGTGATCGTCGGCATGTCAGGGCCTCCACCTGTCTCGTTTCTCGTCGCCAGACTCGGCGAAGGAGGCCTGCAACCTTAGCGCAATCTTCGGATCTGAGACAGCGTCGTCCAAGCTGCCCAGGCCCCTGGGTGCGGTTGGTCCCCATGACTCCTAAATTCCGGAGCCTTCGGTGTCCTGGGCATCAGGTTGCAAACTGTCAGAAAACCGCTTATCCTTCTAACAGGAGAATGGTCATGTCGCGCCTAAGCGAACAGATTCTGGCATATGCGGAGAGGCAGTCCGAAGGGGCGCCCACATCTGCTAAGAGCTTGCTTCACCTTGGCAATCGCGCTGCGGTGGACCAGGCCTTGTCGCGTCTGGCCGACCGCGGGCAGCTCATCCGCGCCGGGCGGGGGGTCTACCTTCGCCCAATCACGTCCCGGTTTGGCACGCGAGCGCCTTCCGTCGAACAGGCTGTTGAGGCGCTTGCCGCCCAGCGAGGCGAGGTCATTGTCTCAAACGGGGCGGCTGCGGCCAACGCCCTTGGCCTGACGACGCAGGTGCCGGTTCGGTCGGTCTATCTGACTTCGGGCCGCAGCCGGAAGATGAGCCTCGGCAAGCAGGTCGTGGAACTGCGCCACGCGCCACGCTGGCAGTTGACCCTGGGGAGCCGGCCGGCGGGGGAAGCAGTGCGCGCCCTCGCGTGGCTAGGTCCCGACAAAGCCGAGGAAGCGCTCATGACGCTGAAGCAGAAGATGCCGCCGGGCGTCTTCGGCGAGTTGGTGGCCGCCGCACCGCAGCTTCCGACGTGGCTCGCGCGGAGCGTGGGAAAGGCCGCCTATGGCTGACGCTTTCCTCCCCCTGCCGGTCGAGGACCGCCGTGAGGCCCTGCGCGTCGCCGCCGATCGATCCGGCCGCCCGGCACATCTTCTCGAAAAGGATGTGTGGGTCGTCTGGGCGCTGGCGACCTTGTTCGGATCGGACATCGGCGCGCACTTGGTGTTCAAGGGCGGCACCTCCCTGTCCAAGGCTTATGGCGTCATCCGGCGCTTTTCCGAGGACGTGGACCTGACCTACGACATTCGCGCCATCGCGCCCGACCTTGTCGGCGAGAACGGCGAAGCTCTGCCGAAGAACCGCAGCGAGGAGAAGCGGTGGTCGAAGGCGGTACGCCAGCGCCTCCCCGAATGGATCGCCGAAACAGTCCAGCCTGTCATCGCTGGCGAGATCGACGCGCAGTCGCTCGCGGCAACCCTCAGAGCAGAGGGCGATCGGCTCTACATCAACTATGAGGCCACGGCGGCGGGCTCCGGGTACGTAGCTCCCAGCGTAATGCTGGAATTTGGCGCCCGGTCGACGGGAGAGCCGGCAAGCTTTCGCGACGTGACTTGCGACGCTGCCGGATTGATCAACGGCGTCGACTTTCCATCGGCCCGGCCCCGCGTGATGCACGCCGAGCGGACCTTCTGGGAGAAGGTCACGGCAATCCATGTCTTCTGCCTGCAAGAGAGGCTGCGCGGCGAACGCTTCGCGCGGCACTGGCACGATGTCGTTCGGCTCGACGAGGCCGGAATCGCCGCCGCGGCCCTCGCGGATCGCCAGCTCGGTAGTGCCGTCGCCCGCCACAAGAGCATGTTCTTCGCCGAGAAGGGGGCGGATGGCACGCTGGTTGACTATGACGCCGCCGTGAATGGGGGGCTGCGCCTCGTCCCGGCAGGCGAAGGGCTTGCGGCGCTGAGCAAAGACTACGGCCAAATGGTCGATGATGGCTTATTGCTCGATGATGCAGAGCCCTTCAAGGCGCTGATGGATCGGTGTGCCGACATAGAAGCGCGGGCCAACCGCGCGAGTGAATAGGGGGCATCCGCGCACATATGCGCAGGCCTCTTGATGATCGTAAATTGCCTATTTACCGTCCAAAGAGCGATGCGCCTATGTTCGGCATAGATTGTTTGGCCGATCTGCAAAAGTGTCGGTATCATTGGGGTGTCGGCCCATTCGGAGCGGAGCGTCGGCCATCCAGTTCGGCTTGGACGCCGAGGGCAAGATTTTGCAACGTTGATGGAAATTTGTCCAACGCGGGGATGAACCGCCTTTCGATGTCAGTTCCGAGTCTTTCCTGCCTGTCGAGTGTCTCCCGGAATGCGGACGCCTGATCCCTGAAGGCTTCAAGGCATAGATCGCTTCGGCGGCGCGCCATGTTGTTCCGGCTGATGCGCTTGCCGTTCTGTTCAGCCATCTCGAAATGATGGCGCAGCCGGAACAGCGTGGTCGTTTGCCGGACGTCGCTGTCTTCGCGATCCGCCTGCTCCACATCGATCGCATTCGCCTTGGCAGGGTGATCGGCCATATCGGCGGCAACCCGGCCCCAAAGATCTTCGATCGTGATCGGTTTGTTGTCGCCCAGGGCGCGGCCCAGCTTTATCGATTCCATCACTGCCGCCTCGGAGATCATCGTAAAGGATTGCCTGACGTGCCGGCTTTCGGCGGTGTACCCTTTGAAGGAGGTGATGCCACTGCTGCCGCGGGGTAGGGCGTTGATATGTTCGTCGGACGTGACCCCCTGGGCGCTGTCGATGGTCAAAGCGTGGCCGTGACCGAGCATGACCCGCCCGGAAGCCTGGTCGGTCAGAAAATCCCACGGCACGAAGGCGCGGCGCTGCTTCATTCCCTCGAGGACCAATCCGTCCGACCTTCGCTCGATTACAGTCACGATCGTACCATTGTTGCCGATCGCCACCGTGCCGCGCGACCGACCATTTCGTTGGGGCGCGTCGACCGGGGTGCCCCTGACCCTTCGGAACAAACGGAGCTTATCGCCTGCCGCGATCGGCAGGTCGTGATGTTCGCCTTTGCCGTCTCCTGTCGGCATGATCGCCGGCACTATGATTTCATCCTGTGCGACCTCGCCGCGTGCCTTCAGGCGTTCACGTACGGCGCGGCTGATATTGCCGGCGTCCTCGTTGGTAAGGGCGGAGATCGTGATCCCCCGACGCGCGCCGGCCGCGCGCAGAATATCCCGTCGCTCGATGTAGAAATCCGCGATGCGCTGCACGACCTGATCGTAATCACCGCCGACCAGGCGCGCCGTCCCGTCCTCGCGTTTCATCGTCAGGGCTTTCGCCGCCATGCCGTCGCGGAACAGGGTGGCGATCTGACGTTCCCGTACGGAGTTCTGGCGGATCGTGGTGTCGATGTAGGGAAGGCTATCGGGCGGCAGGATCTCCTTCAGCAGCTTGATGGTGTTGCCGGCATCGATCGTCTGAACCTGCTCGGGATCGCCGATGCCTTTGATGACCATGCCGGTTCGTGCTTGCAATTCGAGCAGTTTCAGGAAGGGTTTCGGGCCGATCTGGCTGATCTCGTCGAGGATGAGCACCGTTTTGTCGTTGACCGCCAGTTCGCCCCGCTCGATCGCGCCGAGAAACGGGGTCAGCGCCATGCAACCGCCGGCCATCAAACCGGCTCTATCGACGGATCGTTCGATGCCGGCGTCGGCGAGGGCGTCCGCCTGCCGCCAGGCGGTGGCCACACCGAACACCGATCGCCCATCCTCTTTGTAAGCCTGCACGAGCGGCGCCAGCAGGGCGGTCTTGCCGGAACCCGCCACACCGATGAGGATCGAAAGATCGCCTCCGGTGCCAAGGGCGTACATGGCCGCGATCTGCGCCTTCGCTTGCTCTGGTTCACTGGTCAGATCGAGGTCTGAGCTGGCGATCGCGCTCTGGATCGCTGCCGTTGTCAGCGCGCCGGCGCGACTCGATGCAGCACTCCGCGCCCGTTCCATCAGCGCCTCCTCAAGTCTGAGTTGGGCGGTGTGGGTCACCCGCAGGGGCGACGGCGTCTTTTCGGCGGGCTTGCCGGGAATTTCATTCATCTCCCGGCCGACGATCAGTTCCGATTGGACGCCTTTGACCTCGATCCCCCGGTCGATCAGC
>DAICZL010000488.1 GCA_027311165.1 bacterium | reverse complement strand
GCGGCGGAGCCGCGCCCGGCCCGGCGGGGGGGGGACGGGCGATGCCGGGCCGCCCGAGACGTGAGGGCGAGAGCGCCGGCCGGGGCGGCTTGCGCTGGGACGGCGCCACCTGGGACCGGGTCTCCCGCGGCGGCTGGGCGGCGCTGGCCATGGTCAGAACGGCCGGGCCGGATACGGCCCCGCGCGTCTTGTCGGCAGCGCCAAACGACCAATGTCGATCAAGTCGGCTCGTCCGCCCGTGATGGAGACCGCCCGCATGAACCCGCGCCGCATCACCGTCATGGCACCAGCCACCCTCGCGACCGACCGGCCGGCGCGCCTGGCGCTGCCGGCCCGATCCGTCTGGCCGGTTCCGGCGCCGCCGCGCCGGGCGGCGCTGGTGGCATCGGTCATGCTGGCCGCCGCGGCAGCCTGGTTCGCCGGCGCGGCGATGGCGCCAGCCGGCGCGGCGGCGATCGATCCGGATCTGGCCAGGCTGCTGCGGCTGATGGCGCTGCTGAAACTGGCGATGGCGGCGGGCGCGACCGTGCTCGTGTACTGGCGGCTGGGGCATCCGGCCAGCCGGATGCTGGCCTCACTGTCGATCGCCGCCACGGCAGCGATGGCGGCGGCGGCGCCACTGATATGGCATCTGGGGACCATCCTGCCCGGCGCCGCGCTGTTCCATGCCGGGCTGCTGGGCCTGCTGGGCCTGGCATCGACCGACGGCACCCCCCTTCCGCCGTCGTGGCGGCGGGCCGGACCGGTTGCTGCGCCCGCCCCGTCGGAGCGGGATCGAGGGGATGGATGAAACTGTGTGAAGACAGGTCTCCGGCAAAGTCATGGCCCAGACAGCGCCATGCCCAGACAGTGCCATGCCCGGACGGTGCCATGCCCGGACAGTGCCATGCCCGGACAGCGCCATGCCGGGACAGCGCCATTCCGGGACAGCGCCATAAGGGAGCTGGCATTCCAGCCCAACGCCGCGTTCCCGACCAGCGCCGACGCGGGCCCGCGGATGAGATCGTCGCTACTGGCCGAAATCTCCCCCCGACCTGCCCGAAACCCAGAGCTGCGGAGCGCCCCGCGCCGGGCGGCACGAACCCCACGCCGGCCGATCGGGATGGTTGCGGCGAGGGACCGGGCGCTATTCCAGTTCGCGCAGCCGCTCCACCAGCCGGAACCGGAACGACTTCGCCCCCACACCGATCTCGCCGACCCGGTAGACGGCCTCATAGCCCTGCCGCTTGAAAACGCTCAGCCCATTCTCGCTGCGCACCTCGTCGCGCGTGACCACCACCTTCCTCGTCTCTTTGATGGCACTGATCAGCTCGACCCATTTCGGGTCCTTGGGAACCGCCTCCGGGTCGTTATGCAGAGTGCCCTTGATCCAGTGGCGATGCACGCAGGCCAGCCGCTCCCCGTCCACATCCGCGAACCAGGAACCGATACTGCCTCTGGCCTTGCTCCGTACCATCGCCCCACCCCTCAGACGTGGAAACTCTCCCCGCAGCCGCACCGCCCCTTCTCATTGGGGTTGGTGAAGGTGAACCCGGCCTCCAGCTCCCTTGCCTCGTAGTCCATCACCGTGCCGATCAGGAACAGCGAGGCCTTGCGATCGACCAGCACCGTCACGTCCTGATCGGTCACCACCTCATCGCCCGGCCCTGGCGCCTCGACCCAGCTCATGTCGTAGGACATTCCGGAGCAGCCCTTGGTCTTCACCCCGATGCGCAGCAGCATTCCCTGCCGGCCCTTGGCATACATCGCGCGCAGCCGGTCCGCGGCGGCCTCGGTCAGCCGCATCAGCGGCGGCAGGGCGCGGCGGGATTTGGGAGGGGTGACGGAGATGCTCATGGGGCAGTCGTCTCTCAGAACATGTTCAGGGCCAGGCGGGCCTCTTCGGTCATCCGGCTGGGGTCCCAGGGCGGATCCCAGACCACGTCGACATCGGCTGCACTCACCCCCGGCACCGCCAGCAGCGCCTCGCGCACCTGCTCGGGCAGTTCCTGCGCGCTGGGGCAGCCGGGGGCGGTCAGGGTCATCTCGACCTTCACCGCGCCGTCGTCGAACATCTCGATCGCATAGATAAGACCGAGTTCGTAGATATTCACCGGGATCTCGGGATCGTACACGGTGGCGATCGCGGTGATCAGCGAATCCTCGCTGGGCTTGGGCGGCACTTCACCCTCCGGCGTCCAGGCCGCGTGGGCCGGTTCGCCGATGCTCTGTTCATTCACTGCCGGCCTCCTGTGCGCCATCGAGCGCCGCTACCAGCGCGTGCCAGGGCAGCGTGGCGCATTTCACCCGCGAGGGATATTCGTGCACGCCCGAGAGCGGCCGCAGCCCCGCCAGATCGGGATCGTCGTCCGGGGCGATTCCGCTGCGCGCCATGTCACGAAACCTGGCTGACAGGGCGCTTGCCTGCGCCGGCGTGCGGCCGGTCACCGCCTCGGCCATCAGATCGGCCGAAGCGATGCTGATCGCACAGCCACGCGCTTCGAACCCCGCTTTCGCGATCGTCCCGTCCGGAGCGTATTTCAGCCAGAGTTGGATCCGATCGCCGCAGAGCGGATTGTCGCCTTTGGCCGTCGCGTCGAACGCCTCCAGCCGATGGCCATGGCGCGGATGGCGGCCGTGATCGAGGATCACTTCCTGATACAGATCGCGCAGATCCTCGAACATCACGCGAAGAACTCCCGCACCCGCGCCAGCGTGTCGGCCAGGGCGTCGATCTCCGCATGCGTGGTGTACACGGCGAAGCTCGCCCGGGCAGTGCTTTCCAGCCCGAGATGATGCATCAGCGGCTCGGCGCAGTGATGCCCGGCGCGGATCGCGATGCCCTGGCGGTCCAGCAGGGTCGCCACGTCATGGGCATGGGCGCGATCGAGGGTGAAGGAGACCACCCCGCCACGATCCTGCGCCCGGCCCAGGATGCGCACACCCTCGACCGCCGACAGCCGCGCCAGGGCATGGTCGGTCAGCGCCGCCTCATGCGCCGCGATCGCCTCGTAGCCGATCGCCTGCACATAGCCGATGGCGGCGGACAGGCCGATCGCCTCCAGGATCGCCGGCGTGCCGGCCTCGAATTTATGCGGCACCTGTGCCCAGGTGGAGCGCGCGTAGCTCACCGAGGAGATCATGTCGCCGCCGCCGAGGAAGGGCGGCATCGCCTCCAGCAGCTCCCGCCTCCCCCACAGCACGCCGATGCCGGTGGGACCGTACAGCTTGTGGCCGGTGAAGACGTAGAAATCCGCCCCCAGCGCCGCCACGTCCACCCGCCGGTGCACCACCGCCTGGGAACCGTCGAACAGCACCCTGGCGCCATGCGCATGGGCGATCGCCGCGATCCGCTCCGCCGGCGTGTAGCTGCCCAGCACGTTCGACATATGGGTGATCGCCACCAGCCCCACCCTGCCATCCGCGAGCAGCGCCTCGAACGCCGCCATGTCGAGCTCGCCGGCCTCGGTGATGGGAGCGATCCGCAGTTCGATGCCATGCGCGTCGCGCAGCATCTGCCAGGGCACGATGTTGGAGTGATGCTCCATCGCCGAGATCACCACCGCCTGGCCGGGCTTCATGATGCCCCGCCCGTAGCTGTGGGCGACCAGGTTGATCGCCTCGGTACTGTTGCGCACGAACACGATCTCGTGCCGGTCGGGCGCGCCGATCAGCCCCGCCACCGCGTCGCGGGTCGCCTCATAGGCCTCGGTGGTGCGCTCGCTCATCCAGTGCAGGCCGCGATGGACGTTGGCGTATTGCGTCTCCATCGCCCCGCTCATCGCCTCGATCACCGCGCGCGGCTTCATCGCCGAGGCGGCGCTGTCGAGGAACACCAGCGTCTTGCCGTGCACGCTCTGGCGCAGGATCGGGAAATCCGCGCGAATGCGGGCCAGATCGAGCAACGCCGGCTTGGTGGTGACGTTCATGCCGCCTGCCTTTCCCACCACAATGTCACGGCATGGTCCAGCGCCGCCCGCGCCTGGACGTGGGAGACCGCGTCCAGCGCGCTTTCCAGGAAGGCGCGCACCAGCATCGCGCGGGCCTGCGCCTCCGGCACGCCGCGGCTGCGCAGATAGAAAATCTGCGCGGGATCGAGCTCGCCCACCGTCGCGCCGTGGCTGCATTTCACGTCGTCGGCGAAGATCTCCAGTTCCGGCTTGCAGTCGATCTCGGCATCCGGGGACAGCAGCAGCGCCTGGTTCATCTGGTAGCCGTCGGTCTTCTGGGCGATCCGCGCCACCTCGATGCGGCCCTGGAACACCCCGCGCGAGCGGCCGGCGAGGACGTTCTTCACCGTCTGGCGGGACGCGCAGCCCGGCGCGTCGTGGCGCACGACGGTGGTGAAATCCGCGTGCTGCACGCCCGAGAGCAGCTGGGCGGCGTTCAGATGGGTCGCGGCACCGGGGCCCGCCAGCCTGGCATGCACCTCGCTGCGGGCCATCCGGGCGCCGAGAGTGAGCGAGAAACTGTCATAGGTGCCGCGCGCCGCGATCTCGGCATAGAGCGTGGCGAGATGAAAGCTTCGGGCGGCTTCGTCCTGCAGACGCACATGGGTCAGCACCGCGTCTTCGGCGATGAGGATCTCGGTCACCGGATTATGCAGATAGGACCCCTCGCCCACGCTGACCTCGATCAGCGTCAGCCGCGCGCCCGCACCCAGACGGATCACGTGGCGCGGATGGAACGCGACCGCCCGGCCCGGCGTGTCGGTGGCCAGGCTGGCGAGCATCAGCGTCCCGCCATCGACGCCGGCAGGCACCGTGACGATCGCCCCGTCCTCCGCCAGCATGGTGTTGAGCGCCACCAGACTGTCGCGCTGGGGCCGGGCCAGCCCGGGAAAGTCCGGCGAGGCGGCGAAATGATCGAGCACCACGCCGGGCGGCGCGGCGGACAGATCGGCGCGGAACCGTCCATCGACGAACACCGCGCGCGGCGCCTCGATCGCCGGCAGGCGGGCGAGCAGCGCCGCGCAATCGGCCAGCGGCACCAGCGGCTCGTGGAACGAGGCCTCGGCGAGCGGACGCAGGCTGGTGTATTTCCAGGCCTCGTCACGCGGACCCGGCAGCCCGTTGGCGCGAAACGCCGCGGCGGCCGCCGCGCGCAGGGCGGGATCGCCCGGCAGGCGGTCGCGCAACCCCTCGAAGCGGGCGAGGAAACCCTGGGAACCGGCGGCCAGCGCGTTCATGCCGCCTCCGCGAGCCCCGCATAGCCGCTGGCTTCGAGCTCATGGGCCAGCTCTGGCCCGCCGGAGCGCACGATCCGACCGCCGATCAGCACATGCACCCGGTCGGGCACGATATAGTCGAGCAGGCGCTGGTAGTGGGTGATCACCAGCGCGGCGAATTCCGGCCCGCGCTGGGCGTTCACCCCATCGGCGACGATCTTCAGCGCGTCGATGTCGAGCCCGCTATCGGTCTCGTCGAGGATCGCAAGACGCGGCCGGAGCAGCGCCATCTGCAGCACTTCATTGCGCTTCTTCTCCCCGCCCGAGAAGCCGACATTGACATTGCGCTTGAGCATGTCGTCGGGCATCGACAGGCGCTTGGTCTCCGCCCGCGCCAGCTTGAGGAAGTTCACCGCGTCCAGTTCCGGCTCCCCGCGCGCGCGGCGGATGGCGTTCAGCGCGGTGCGCAGGAAATTGGCGTTGCCCACGCCCGGCAGTTCCACCGGATACTGGAACGCCAGGAACAGCCCGGCCGCCGCCCGTTCCTCCGGCGCCATGGCCAGCAGGTCGGCGCCGCCGAAGCGCACCGATCCGCCGGTCACGGCATAGTCCTCCCGGCCCGCCAGGACGTAGGACAGGGTGGACTTGCCCGACCCGTTCGGGCCCATCACGGCGTGCACTTCCCCGGCCGGCACGTCAAGATCGATCCCCGTCAGGATCTCCCGCCCGTCGATCCCGGCGGTGAGACCCGCGATCTGCAACAGCGCGCCCATCAGCCGACCGAGCCTTCCAGACTGACGGCCAGCAGCTTCTGCGCCTCGACAGCGAACTCCATCGGCAATTCCTTCAATACTTCCTTGCAGAAGCCGTTGACGATCATGTTCACCGCGTCTTCCTGCGACAGCCCGCGCGAGCGGCAATAGAACAGCTGGTCCTCGGCGATCTTGCTGGTGGTGGCCTCGTGCTCGACCTTGGCGGTGGCGTTGCGGCTTTCGATATAAGGCACGGTATGGGCGCCGCACTGGTCGCCGATCAGCAGGCTGTCGCACTGGGTATGGTTGCGCGCGCCGGCCGCCTTGGGCAGGATCTTCACCAGCCCGCGATAGGTGTTGTTGGACCGCCCGGCGCTGATCCCTTTCGAGACGATCGTGCTGCGCGTGTTCGCCCCGATATGGATCATCTTGGTGCCGGTATCGGCCTGCTGGCGGTTGGTGGTCACCGCGACCGAGTAGAACTCGCCTACGCTGCCCTCGCCCTGCAGGATGCAGGAGGGATATTTCCAGGTGATCGCCGAGCCGGTCTCCACCTGCGTCCAGCTGATCTTGCTGCGCGCGCCGCGGCAGGCGCCGCGCTTGGTGACGAAATTATAGATGCCGCCGCGTCCCTCGGCGTCGCCCGGATACCAGTTCTGCACGGTGCTGTATTTGATGGTCGCATCGTCCATCGCGACCAGCTCCACGACGGCCGCGTGCAGCTGGTTCTCATCGCGCATCGGCGCGGTGCAGCCTTCCAGATAGGAGACGTGGCTGCCGGCCTCGGCGATGATCAGGGTCCGCTAGAACTGGCCGGTGTTGCGGGCGTTGATGCGGAAATAGGTGGACAGCTCCATCGGGCAGCGCACGCCCTTCGGAAGGAACACGAAGCTGCCATCGGTGAACACCGCCGAGTTCAGCGCGGCGAAATAATTGTCCCCGGCCGGCACCACGCTGCCGAGATATTCCCGCACCAGTTCGGGATGGTCCCGGACCGCCTCGCTGATCGGGCAGAAGATCACTCCGGACTTTGCCAGGCTCTCGCGGAAGGTGGTGGCGACCGAAACGCTGTCGAACACCGCATCGATGGCGACATCGGGCCGCTCGCCCTCTGGCGGCTCGACCCCGGCCAGGATCGCGCGCTCGCGCAGCGGGATGCCCAGCCGGTCGTACATCGCCAGCAATTCGGGATCGACCTCGTCCAGGCTGCGCGGGCCGGGCTTGCGCTTCGGCGCAGCGTAATAATGCAGGTCCTGGTAGTCGATCGGCGGATGATGCACCCGCGCCCAGTGCGGCTCCGCCATCGTCTGCCAATGGGCGAAGGCCTTCAGCCGCCAGGCGAGCAGCCAGTCCGGCTCCTCCTTGCGGGCGGAGATCAGCCGGATGATGTCCTCGTTCAGCCCCTTGGGGGCGAGGTCCATCTCGATCTCGGTGGAGAAGCCCCACTTGTAGCCGGCTTCGGTGACGGACTGGACGGTGTCGCGGGATTCGGTGACGGCGGTCATGGCGCTACTCGGCGGGAAGGCTTGCGGGGATCGGCCGGGCGCGGAACGCGGATGGAATGGCAGCCTCCTGCATGTCAGCCAGGGTGATGTTGGACAGCGCCTGATGGATGGCCTCGTTCACCGGGTCCCAGCGGCCGCGCATCGGGCACAGGCCGCGGGATTCGCACTCATTGGAAGATCCCTCGACACAGGCGGTCAGCGCGATCGGCCCCTCCACCGCGGCGATCACATCGGCCACCGGAATGGCGGCCAGCGGGCGCATCAGCCGGTAGCCGCCCCGCGCACCGCGCTGGGAGGCCACCAGCCCGCTGGCACCGAGGGCCTTCAGCACCTTGGCGACCGTGGGCTCGGGAATGCCGGTGGAGGCCGCGATCCCGGGAGAGGTCTGCACGACGCAGCCGCCGGACAGCCGCACCAGCACCACCACGGCATAATCGGTCAGCTTCGACAGCCTCAGCATCGACCCCCGCCACCTCTAATCGGACCGCGCAGGTCCAGTATGGAGGAAATGGCGCATCGGCATTGCATCGTCAAGACCATCCCCCCGCCCGGGCCGGCCGGAAGCCTCCCTGTGACATTGGAGGGTATCGCGCCGGTTTCCGTCCTGGCGTGCTTGCTTTAGCCTGCGCGCCAACACGGGGGAGAGACACGCCATGGCGGACGGGCCGATGCTGGCAGGCAAGGTCGCGCTGGTCACCGGCGCGGGTGGCGGCATCGGCCGGGAGATCGCGCTCGCCATGGCGCTCGAGGGCGCGCGGGTGCTGATCAACGACATCGGCGTCTCGCTCGCCGGCGAGGGCGGATCGGCGACCCCGGCGGAGCAGACCCGCCAGATCATCGTCCAGCGCGGCGGCGAGGCCGCGATCAGCACGGACTCGGTCGCCGACTGGGCCTCGGCCCGGCGGATCGTCGCCGCGGCGATGGATGCCTTCGGCCGGCTCGACATCGTGGTGAACAATGCCGGCATTCTGCGCGATACGATCTTCCACCGGATGAGCCCGGAAGACTGGCTGGCGGTGATCAACGTGCATCTCAACGGCAGCTTCTATGTCAGCCGCGCGGCGGCCGAGCCGTTCCGCGCCCAGGAGAGCGGCGCCTTCGTGCACATGACCAGCACCTCGGGTCTGATCGGCAATTTCGGCCAGGCCAATTACGCCGCGGCCAAGCTCGGCATCACCGCGCTGTCGAAGTCGATCGCGCTCGACATGAAGCGCTTCAACGTCCGATCGAACTGCATCGCGCCCTTCGCCTGGAGCCGGATGACGAGTTCGATCCCCGCCGAGACCGAGGCGCAGAAGGCGCGGGTGGCCAAGCTCGCCCAGATGACGCCCGACAAGAACGCTCCGCTGGCGGTGTTCCTGGCCTCCGACGCCGCCGCCGGCGTCAGCGGGCAGATCTTCGCCGCCCGCCACAACGAGATTTTGCTGATGAGCCAGAGCCGGCCGCT
Organism: bacterium; assembly: GCA_027311165.1. Classification (GTDB taxonomy): domain Bacteria; phylum Pseudomonadota; class Alphaproteobacteria; order Acetobacterales; family Acetobacteraceae; genus DAICZL01. Next base: position 3,713 of record DAICZL010000488.1, on the reverse strand, counting down.
GCGCAGCGTGCAGCGGATGGAAGGATGGACCCCGGCGCTGATCGCCGCCCACGCCGCGCCGGCGCTGAAGTCAGGCTTTCTGCCGCTCGACCGCAGCGAGGACGTGTTTCCCTACGATCCGGTCTGATCCCCGCCCCGGTCGGCCCACCCCGATGAAACTGGGCCGCCCCCGGGGCAAGAGCGCCGGGCGCGCCCGCTCGACCCAGCAGGAAAATCCGCCAGGGGCCAGCCCCTGGACCCCATTCCCTGCGGGATCGTCGCGGGGGGATTGGCGGGGTCCAAGGACCGAGCCCTTGGCCTGCTGTCACAGGACGGAGGTCAACGCTGGCTGGCCTGAGACCGTCCCGAACCCGCCGCCTGATGCGCAGCAAGGCAGGCGAGATCGACCATCTGGCTGACCGATGCCTCCATCGGCACGATCTGCGCCGCCGCCGACAGTCCGATCAGCAGCGGCCCGATGGCGCTGCCCACGCCGAGCCGCGGCGCGAGGCGCGAGGTGATCAGCGCCGAATGCAGCCCCGGCATCACCAGCACATTGGCCGGCCCGGTCAGCCGGCAGAACGGGTAGCGCGCCCGCAGCCCGGGATCGAGCGCCACGTCGGGGTCCATCTCGCCGTCATATTCGAAATCCACACCGCGCTGGTCCAGGATCTCCACCCCCTCGCGGATGGTCTGGCCGGTGGGGTGGGCGGGGTTGCCGAAGGTCGAGTGCGACAGCAGCGCCACCCGTGGCTCGTGCCCCAGCCGCCGCGCCTCGGCCGCGGCGCCGCACGCGATATCGGCCAGTTGCTGCGGCGAGGGACGGGCATGGATCAGCGTATCGGCGATGAAGATCGTCGTCCCGCGCAGCGCCACCATCAGCGTCAGCCCGAAGGCGAGCGCATCAGGTGCCGGGTCGATCGCGAGCCGGATCGCATCGAGGCAGACCGAGGACGAGCGGGTGAGCCCGGTGATCATGGCATCGGCATCGCCGGTCGCGACCATGCAGGCGGCGAACACATTGCGATCCTGGTTGACCATGCGCTGGCAGTCCCGCGCCAGAAAGCCGCGCCGCTGCAGCCGCCGATACAGGAAATCGGCGTAGCTGGCGTTGGCCCCCGACAGCCGCGCATTGTGGATCTCGATCCCCTCCACGGTCGCGAGGCCGGCCGAGGCCATCGCCGCCTCCACCCGGTCTTCTCGCCCGATCAGCACCGGCGTGCCGTAGCCGGCATTGCGGAAGGCGATCGCGGCACGCACCGTCTTCTCCTCCTCGCCCTCGGCGAACACCACCCGGCGCGGCGCGGCGCGCACGCGTTCCATGATCGCATCGAGCGCGTTGGCGGTGGGATCGAGCCGGCCGGACAATTCGCGGGCGTATTTGCGCAGATCGGGCAATGGCCGGCGGGCCACGCCGGTCGCGATCGCGGCCTTCGCCACCGCGGGGGCGATCCGCGAGATCAGCCGCGGGTCGAAGGCGTTGGGGATGATGTAGTCGGGGCCGAATTGCAGCCGCGATCCGGACGCGGCGGTGTTCACCTCGTCGGGCACGTCCTCGCGGGCGAGCTGGGCCAACGCTTCGGCCGCGGCGATCTTCATGGCCTCGTTGATGGTGCTGGCCCGCACGTCGAGCGCACCGCGGAAGATGTAGGGAAAGCCAAGGACGTTGTTGACCTGGTTGGGATAGTCACTGCGGCCGGTGGCGATGATCGCCTCGGGGCTGGCGGCACGGGCCTGCTCGGGGGTGATCTCGGGATCGGGATTGGCCATCGCGAAGATGATCGGCCTCGGCGCCATGCTGGCCACCATCGCCGGGGTCAGCGCGCCCTTGACCGACAGGCCGAACACCGCATCCGTCCCGGCCAGCGCATCGGCCAGGCTGCGCGCGCCGGTGGCGACCGCGTGGCCCGATTTCCACTGGTTCATCCCCTCGGTGCGGCCCTGGAACACCACGCCCTTGGTATCGCACAGGATCACGTGCTCGGGGCGCATGCCCATCGCCTTCAGCAGCTCCACGCAGGCGATCGCGGCGGCGCCGGCGCCGTTCACCACCAGGCGGGTCTCGCGCAGGCTGCGCCCGGTCAGGTGGCAGGCATTGATCAGCCCGGCGGCGGCGACGATCGCAGTGCCGTGCTGATCGTCGTGAAACACCGGTATGTCCATCAGCTCGCGCAGCCGCTGCTCGATCACGAAGCACTCGGGCGCCTTGATGTCTTCGAGGTTGATGCCGCCGAAGCCCGGCCCCAGGAAGCGCACGCAGTTGACGAATTCGTCCACGTCCTCGGTCGCGATCTCGAGGTCGATGCCGTCCACATCGGCGAAACGCTTGAACAGCGCGACCTTGCCCTCCATCACCGGCTTGCTGGCCAGCGCGCCGAGATTGCCAAGCCCCAGCACGGCGGTGCCGTTCGAGATCACCGCGACCATGTTGCCGCGGGTGGTGTATTCATAGGCGAGCGAGGGGTCGCGCTGGATGTGCAGGCAGGGCTCGGCCACACCCGGCGAATAGGCGAGCGAGAGGTCGCGGGCCGTAGTGAGCGGCTTGGTGATGCGGATCTCGAGCTTGCCCGGCCGGCCGGATGCGTGCAGCGCCAGCGCCTCCTCGGCCGAGACGCGCACGGTGCGGTGGTCAGTGCTGCCATCGGCCATCGGTCTCACTCCCCGGATGCGTCCTTGGTGGCGGACCCGCGCATCATCCTCCGCGGGACAGGCGATGGGAAGCGGCAGGCGGGACAGCCCGCGCGCGCCGCCGCCGCCTGCCGCGGCGGCCTTCAGGGCCCGGGGGGGATCGGCTTTCGCAGATGCACCCGGGTGCCGCCGCGATACGGTTCCTCGCGATCGACCGCATAGCCGGACCTCCGATAGAGGGCCAGGTTCGAAGCGAACAGCGAATTGGTATAGAGTCTCACGGTGGGAAGCCGCAGGCGCCGCGCGGTGGCCTCCGCATGGGCCAGCAGACGCCGACCGAGGCCGCCTTTCTGGCAGTCGGGCGCGATGGCCAGGTTTTCGATCAGCAGGTGATCGTCGAACGGGATCATCTCGATCACGCCGACCACGCGTTCCGCGCCCGCCGGCCCCTCGGCCAGCAGATCGACGAGGTGCTCGCGGATGGCGCGGGCGTGATCGGCGCCCATGGGCGACGGTTCGCGGCCGATCAGAGTCACCCATTTCGCATAGGCTGCACGGGTCAGCGCGCCTACCGCGGGCGCATCGGCGGCGACCGCCGGGCGCAGGCGAACCGCTTCGGGTGTTGGCATCCTGGCACCGCCATGGCATCGGAGGGGCGATCCTGCACCCGAACCGGGATCCCCGACCAGAACGCCGGGACGGCCGGTCGGGCAATGCCGCCCGGCGGGCCGCGCCTGAGTCAGCAACAGGTTGAAAGAACGAGTTCCATGATCGTCGATCTGCGCATCTACACCTGCCGGCCCAACCATCTGCCCGCTTTCGTCGCTCTGTACAAAGAGAAAGCCTGGCCGCTGCAGCAGAAATATCTCGGACGCTGCCTGGGCTGGTACACCACCGTCGAGGGCGCGCTGAACACGGTGGTCCATCTCTGGGCCTATGACAGCCAGGCGGACCGGGAAGCGCGCCGCGCCGCGATGGCCGCCGATCCGGCCTGGGGCGCCTATCTGAAGGCCGCCGCCGACGCCGGATTGCTGGTCGCGATGGAAAACCGCATCCTCCGGCCCACCGATTTCTCGCCCCTGCCCTAGGCTCGAGGAGTGCCCCCC
>DAICZL010000478.1 GCA_027311165.1 bacterium | reverse complement strand
CCATAACCGCGACCGGATTCTACAAGTGGCAGATATCGGCCGGCGGGAACTATTCGATCGCGGTTATGGATACCCGCAACGCGTTCCCGGGCAGAGGTAAGATCACCACCTCCTTGACAGCTCCCGGCGCGACCATCGCGGTGGATACGGTTCTTCCCTTCACGTCCGCCTGGGTCTACGGCAGCCCGGTTTCCGCAACCAACGCTGCACCGATCCGGGTTGGTGCCAATACCTATACCCAGGTTGGGTTCACGCTTGATGGCGCGGGCAAGACGTCGGGAACACTCATATTTTCCACGCCGGTTTCGGTCGCGGATGGCGCGGCGGGAACCGCCGTGATCGGCGATTCGCGCACCATCTGGATGGCCACCGGCCAGCAGATCGCCTTCGATTATGGCGGAACGGCGAATCTCTTCTACGACACGGCAGTCGGCGGGACGCATCTGACTTCGGCGCTGACGACGGACGGCGAGATCACCGCGGCGGGCGGCCTGGCCGTCAGTGGCGGCGTTTTGGCGTTGCCGAACTATACCGTCGCGACCCTGCCATCGGCCCCCAACGGATCAATTGCCTACGCCAGCAATGGCCGCAAACCGTGGGAGGGCGCCGGCGCCGGCACGGGTGTGCTGGTCTGGGTCAGCACCAATCGCTGGCTGTCCATCCTCAGCGGGACCCTGGTCCAGGCCTGACCGCGCCGCGCAGCACTACGGGGTTTTTTCAGATGCCCACCATACTGCAACTGCCCCAGACGGGGACCGTGACACCGGCGGATCTGGTGCCGCTCAGCCAGTTCGGCACCACCTGCGCAACCTCGGTGGGGAACCTGCTGGCCAGTGCCCAGCCGGCGATCATGGCCCCGACCGGTGCTTTGTTGGGGCGTAACAGCATCGGCGCCGGCGGGCCGGAGCCGGTCATTGTCGGCTCCGGCCTGGGGATCAACGCTGGCACGCTGGCAGCGCTCGGGATCACCGGGCTTGCCACCACCAGCACGATCGCCGCGGCCGATCTGGTGGGCATCAGCCAGGGCGGGGCCGACCGGACGATCAGCTACGCGGCGTTTCTTGACGGCATCACGATCGACGTGGCACAGCCCGCCGCTCCCGCCGGCGATACCGATACGCTGTGGGTCGCGCAGGGAACCAGCACCATGCTGCGGCAGACTTTCGCGGCGGTCTGGGGATGGGTTGCCGGCAAGCTACCCAGCTACAAGCGCCCGGTGGTGGAACTCTCCACCGGCACGACGCTGGATGGAACCGTCCATAACGGACGCATCCTGGTGTGCAGCGCACCCCTGACGCTCTCGCCGGCCTTCATCAACATGGGCAGCGGCTTCGCCTGCGACGTGATCAATCTGAGCGGCGGTGCAGTCACGTTCGCTACGGGAATCATCACCTCCACAGGGGCTGGACAGCTCGCCGCCGGACAGTCGGCGCAATTGCGGGCGATAACGTATTCCGGTGGCAATGCGGTCTTCGCGGCCATTTCGGGGGCGGGCGGAGCACTTCCTGCTGTTCCGGGACAAGTCACCGGGCTTGCCGCGAGCGGGGCCAGCACCACCGGCATCTCACTCTCCTGGAGCGCGCCCGGTACAGGGGGAACGCCGTCCAGCTACACCGTGCAGTATCGCGTGTCCGGCACCACCGCCTGGACCACATCGAGCGGTTCGATCACCGGCACCAGCGACACCGTGGGCAGTCTGACTGCCGGCACCCGCTACGATTTCCAAGTATTCGCCACCAACGCCGCCGGGGCTGGGACGCCGTCCGCGATTATCACCACCAGCACGGCGGCGCCGGCCGGCGCGGTCTCCTCCATCACCTGGAACGTCGCCCCCAGCGGCAGCTATGTCCATGCCAGCGGCACCATCGGCATCAATGCCCATGTGTCCCCCTCGACTGCCGCGGTCCAGTTCGGCTTCGCGACCTCCGCGACTGCTCCGCCGACCGCCTGTACCGCCGGCAGCTTCGTCAACACCGATCTATGGGGGGCCTATATGG
>DAICZL010000477.1 GCA_027311165.1 bacterium | reverse complement strand
GCGGCGGCCAGGATTTCCTGCTGCGGCGAGCCCACCGCCAGCAGCACGAAGCGCGCCGGATGGTCCAGCACGAAGGCCACCGCGCGGGCGCAGGCCGCCGGATCGCGCGCAAACCCCGCCGGCGGATCGTGATGCGCCAGCGGGCCCAGCCGGCAGTTGCGGATCAGCGCCGGCAGATGCGCCGGCGCCAGGCCGATGACGGTGAGTGCCTCGCCGGGGGAGAGGTGGCAGGCCAGCAGCCGCGCCACCAGATCGCTGCCCGGCGCCACCGCCGGCGCAGCCAACCCGAGCAGCCGCGCCGCCCGGCCGACCACCCGCGAATCCAGCAGCCGCATCAGCGCGCCGCGATAGACGCAGAACAGCTCCGGCTGACGCGCGAGCCGCACCAGGTGATCGGCATTGGGCGTCACCACATAGCCGAACGCCGCCCCCGCCGGCCGCGCCGCCAGCCGGCAAGCCGCCGCCGCCACATCGAGATCGGCGAAATCCAGGCCCAGAAGAGCGACCGGCGGTGCATCCTGATCGGTCATTTCAGCGATTCTGCGGGACGAGAACCGCCAGGGCTCCGCCCCCACGTCCCATTGGCACGAGCCGGGGACCGGCGCTGCCCGGACCCGACACACGAAAGGGCTCCGCCGCGCGTCACAGCGCCGCCTGCAGCCGCAGCAGGGCGATGCTGCGGATGAAATTGCCCAGTGCCGGCGGCCCCTGCTCGGTCGTGTAGTCGTAGGTCAGGCCCAGCCGCAGATGCCGCCCCAGCAGCCAGGTGATGCCTGCCCCGGCCGAGTACAGCGTCTGGGACTGGTGCAATTGCAGGAAATCCGCCTGCTGCACGCCGCCATGAATGTTCAGCAGCAGGTTGCGCAGATATTCATGGTCGATCGCCAGCTGCCCGCCGGTATAGGCGGCGGCGGTGGCGCCTTCGATATCGGCGTCCTGGATGGTGCGTATCAGCCAGCCGGAAACGGTGGTGAGCGCGGTTGGCGTCCACACCACGGACGCCTCGGCGATCGGGGCCTGGTAGGTGGCAATGCCCGGACTCTGGAAGCTGCGCACCCCGTAGCCGCCCAGCAGCCGCAGCCGCCAGAGCCCGTTGATATCGTCGTCGATGCCGGCCAGCACCTCGTAGCCGGTGGAGTTCTGATTGACGCTCGCGGCGGGCTGGGATGTGTAGGTCGCGTTCGTGCTGCGCAGCATGACCACCAGGCTGCGCTCGGGGGTCAGTTCGTAGCGCGAGAGCAGGCTCGCCTGCAGCACGTCGCGATCACGGAAGGCCTGCGGGGCCGCAAGCCCGCCGATCGTAGTACTGTCAAAGCGGTAGATCGTGGCGTTAAGCGTCGGCTCGAAGGTGAAGCGCGCCTGCCGCCACAGATAGCTCGCCCCCAGCGCCTCGACCTGGAACGGCACCGGCGTGTCGGTCGGCAGCGCGCCGAGATCGGTACGGTCCTGGTGCAGCGACAGATGGCTGTAGCTGATCCGCAGCGGTTCGCGGCCCAGCATGTAGGCGCCGCCGATGGTGCCGGTCCAGTCGGTGCGGCTCTGGTTCGGGTATTGCAAATAGGCCTGGTTATCGAGGCTCAGCGCGCCGAACAGCGCATCGCGCGACCAGTCCGAGGCGACCGAGAGCGTTGGAGCCGTCTCGGCGATGAAGCTGCCCCGCCCGGGTTCGGTGCCGAAGACGTTGCTGTCATAACCGACCGATTGCGCGACATCGGCGCGCACCACGAAATCCCCGACCCTCTGGCCCTGGGGCTGATAGTCCGGGCGCAGGCGGGATTGCACGGTCACCCCGCGGGTTGCGTCGTAGCCGGGAATGTCCTGGGCGATGTCGGCGGGCAGCGGCGGACTGAGCGACTGCGCGCCGGCCTGCCAGCCGGAGAGGCAGAACAGCAGGGCCAGCAGTATCCGGTCACGCCCGCCGGATCGCGGCGGCAGGGGCGTCATCGGAAAAGAGGGATGATCTGAGCGCACCGCTCTTATGACGATTACTGACTCCGAAATTTGTCCTAAAATAGAGTCTGATAAACCAAACGTCAACCAATAGTTGAATCGTGATGGATTTTCACCACCAACGCAAAGGCGGTGCGGGAGTTTGGACCGAGATCACCTCCGGGGCAGGCCTTGCCCCCCCGGGGCAGCCCGGGATCCGCAAGGAATCAGCGGTCGCCGCACCCAGAGAGTCCGTGGGAGAGACTCTCCCGCGACCGGGTCCGGGGCCAGACCAAAGCAGGGTCTCCCCGATGGGCCATGTGGGGCAGAGCCCAGCGACCGCCACGCCATCAGCCAGCGACCTGGTCGCGCCACGCTTTCACACCGTTCAGGTCTCGGTCAGTCAAAATTGCATATGATCAATCAGCTAATGGATGGAGCCTTGCAAAACCAGAGGCTCCGGATGTGTCGATGCGCCGGGTGCAATATCGCATCCGCTTGACTACAACCGCGATAGAAAGGCTCGCCATGATAGCGAGCTGGAGCTTGAGTGGACCGCAGATCCGATTGAAACCGGTTCCGATCGCGCTTTAGCGCGCCAGCCGATCTGATAGTTGATCGGCCATCGCTCCCGCTCTTTGTTTTGCCGAGCAACTTTATCCGATCAGATGAGTCCCTCTGATCGTAGGTTGCCTTAGGCTCCAAACCCAATTAACGCATTGATCGGCTCGGCAGTCCTGTGATTCAAACTCTCAGATTGTGGAGTTTGAATCATGGCTAGCGGGTTTTGGCTGAGTGATGCGCAATGGTCGGCGATTGATCCCCTTCTGCCGCGC
>DAICZL010000474.1 GCA_027311165.1 bacterium | reverse complement strand
CCGGCGAACGCAAGGCGCTGCTGGTCGGGCTGATCCTGGGCCTCGCGGTGCTGATCGAGACGGCGCGGGGCTTCCCGCCGCTGCTGCTGCTCGACGAGCCGGCGGTGCATCTGGATGCCGCCCGCCGCGCCGCGCTGCTCGATGCGCTGGCCGGTCTGTCCGGCCAGGTGCTGCTCACCGGAACCGATCTGGAAACTTTCCGGACGCTGAGCGGCCGGGCCGACGCGCTGTGTTGCGGCGGCGGAACGCTGCGGTCCGATCCGGAGTTTCCCCCTCCGGACGGACTTCCGCCGGACGGGCCTGTGCTTGGCGGCGGCGAAGCGCTACACTAGCTCTCTATTTCCACCAACCTGGAGCCTCCAGCCGGCATGTCCGAAAACGCCGCGCCGATCCCCGATTCCGATGCCTATGACGCGTCCTCGATCTCGGTCCTGCGGGGTCTCGACGCGGTGCGCAAGCGACCCGGAATGTATATCGGCGACACCGACGATGGCTCGGGCCTGCACCACATGGCCTTCGAGATCATCGACAACGCGGTGGACGAGGCGCAGGCCGGCTTCGCCCATAACGTCTCCCTGACCCTGAACGGCGATGGCAGCGTCACTGTGCGCGACGACGGCCGTGGCATCCCCACCGACATCCATGTCGAGGAAGGCATCTCCGCCGCCGAGGTGGTGCTGACCCGCCTGCATGCGGGAGGAAAATTCAACCAGAATTCCTACAAGGTCTCGGGCGGGCTGCACGGCGTCGGCGCCGCCGTGGTGAACGCGCTGTCGGAATGGATGGAGGTGCGGATCTGGCGCCTGGGCACCGAGCATATGATCCGCTTTCGTAATGGCGACGCCGAGGCGCCGCTGGCGGTGGTCGGTCCCTCGACCCAGCCCGACGGCACCGAGGTCACCTTCAAGCCCAGCCCGGCCACTTTCACCCAGACCGAGTTCGACTTCGCGCTGCTGGAGCGGCGGCTGCGCGAACTCGCGTTCCTGAATTCGGGCCTGGCGATCACGCTGCGCGACGAGCGTCATGCCCCCGCAGTGGAAAGCAGGATGCGCTACGAGGGCGGCCTGCGCGCCTTCGTCGAATGGCTCGACCGCGCCAAGACCGCGGTGTTCACCCCGCCGATCGCGCTCGCCACCCCGGCCGAGCAGGCCGGCATCAGGGTCGAGTTCGCGCTGTCCTGGAACGACAGCTTCCACGAGACGATGCTGTGCTTCACCAACAACATCCCCCAGCGCGACGGCGGCTCGCACCTGGCCGGCTTCCGCCAGGCGATGACCCGGGTGGTGACGAAATATGCCGAGGGGATGGGCAAGAAGGACAGCCTGTCGCTGGTCGGGGAGGACATGCGCGAGGGCATGACCGCGGTGCTCTCGGTGAAGGTTCCGGATCCCAAATTCTCCTCGCAGACCAAGGACAAGCTGGTCAGCAGCGAAGTCCAGCCGGTGGTGCAGGCCGCCGTGGCGGATGCGGTGGCGCACTGGTTCGAGACCCATCCCAAAGAGGCGCGCTCGATCATCCAGAAGGTGATGGACGCGGCGGCGGCGCGCGAGGCGGCACGCAAGGCGCGCGAACTGACCCGCCGCAAGGGCGTGCTGGACATCTCGACCCTGCCCGGGAAACTCGCCGACTGCCAGGAACGCGATCCGGCGAAATCCGAACTGTTCCTGGTCGAGGGCGACAGCGCCGGCGGCTCGGCCAAGCAGGGGCGGGACCGGAAATTCCAGGCGATCCTGCCGCTGAAGGGCAAGATCCTGAATGTCGAGCGCGCCCGCTTCGACCGCATGCTGGGCAGCGCGGAAATCGGCACGCTGATCACCGCACTCGGCACCGGCATCGGCCGCGGCGAGCCCGACCAGGGCGGCTTCGATGTGGCCAAGCTGCGCTACCACCGCATCGTCATCATGACCGACGCCGATGTGGATGGCAGCCATATCCGCACCCTGCTGCTGACCTTCTTCTTCCGTCAGATGCCGGACCTGATCGACCGCGGCCATCTGTTCATCGCCCAGCCGCCGCTCTATCGCGCCAAGCGCGGCAATGACGAGCGCTACCTGAAGGACGATGCCGCGCTGGAGGCGTTCCTGCTCGACAAGGTGCTGGCCGAGGCGCGGCTGAGTTATGCCGACGGGCGCGTGCTGGCCGGGCCGGAACTCGCCGCCGAGGTGGCGCTGCTGCGCGAGGCGGGGCTACGCCTGCGGCGGCTGTCCTCGACCGCGCCGGTGGCGCTCTTGGAACAGGCGGCGATCGCGGGCGCGCTGACGCCCGATCCGGCCCGCGCCGGCGCCTCCGCGCCGGGGCTCGCCGCGCGGCTCGATGCCATCTCGCTGCCCGCCGAGCGGGGCTGGAAAGTGGCGGTGGACGCGGCCGGGCTGACGCTCGCGCGCATCGTGCGCGGAGTGGCCGAGAAGCATGTGCTGGACGCGGCGGCACTGCGCAGCGCCGAGGCGCGCTGGCTGGCCGAACGAGCCGAGGCGCTGGCCGCCCGCTTCGCCGAACCCGCGACCCTGCGGCTGGACGGGCAGGAAGCGCAGGCCGCCGGCCCGGCCAGCGCGTTCGACCGCATCATCGCCCAGGGACGCAAAGGGCTGACCATCCAGCGCTTCAAGGGACTGGGTGAGATGAACCCCGATCAGCTGTGGAAAACCACGCTCGATCCGGCGGTGCGCACGCTGCTGCAGGTGCGCGTCGGCGATCGCGAGGATTCCGAACAGGTGTTCAGCACGCTGATGGGCGATGTGGTCGAGCCGCGGCGGGAGTTCATCGTGGGGAATGCGCTGAAGGAGGCGAACCTGGACGTTTGAAGGAAGGAAGGCCAGGGCTCTGCCCTGGACCCGCCAAGGGCCGTACGGCCCTTGGAACCCAACGGTTCGATGCCGGGATCTTGTCCCAAAGACCGAACCTCCCAGGATCAACGCCCTCAACGAATGTCGGGTCCAGGGACCACCGGTCCCTGGCGGGTCGAGGGCAGAGCCCTCGCCTGCTACCTCCCCCACACCTCCGCCGCCGTGTCCGTCCGCCCGAGCGCGATCAGCCCGAGCGCGATGGTCGCCAGCACCGTCGCCTCCGCCCGCGTTCCTTTTGCCTCGCCGCGCCAGACGGCACGGAACAGCGCGAGGTCGGGCGCTTCGGCCGCCGCCGGCATGGGTTCGGCCGGCAGCGCCACGTCGGACCGTCCAGCGGCGCGGTCCCACAGATAGGCCAGGCCGGGCTTTGCCGGCACGCGTTCGGCCTCGCCGCCCCCGCCTTTCAGCACCAGCAGCCGCGTCCGGCCGAGGCGTTCGGCCACGCCCAGATGCACCTAGATATAGGGCGGGTGGAACACCACATCCACGCCCGAGGGCGCGCGCGCCGGATCGAGCAGCCGCACCGCGGTGTTCACCGGCGAGCGCAGTCCGAACAGCCGGCGCAGCCCCAGCAGATGGGCGACCGGCGGGGCCAGGGTCTCGATCGGCAGATAGGCGAAGCCGTCGCGGTCGAGCATCGCCGCGGCCTCGTCCATGTCGCGGGCGGGGGCGAGGCCGAGCGCGGCGAGCGCTTCGGCCACGCTGACGGCGGCGCCGAATTCGTTGCTGCCGTGCATCAGCACGCGTTCGCCGGCGCGGCCGAGCGCGAGGGCCGCCAGCAGGAACCAGGGCAGGGCGCGGGTGCGGCCGGCGCCGTAGCTCGGCCAGTCCAGCGTGGCCGGCGGCGCCGGCGGCAGGATCGCCTGCATGGCTTCGACGATGCCCGCGATCTCCTCCGGGTCCTCGCCGCGATAGCGCAGCAGCATCAGGAACGCGCCCAGCTGGTGCGGATCGACGGTCCCGGCCAGCACCTGGCCGAAGGCGTCCCGCGCCTCGGCTCGGGTCAGCGCGCGTGACCGGCCAGGCCCGCGGCCGAGCGTCGCGACATAGGTCGCGAAGGCTTCAGGCCGCGCGAGCAAGCGCCCCTGCCTCCGCCACCAGGGCGCGGTCCAGGACCGCGCCGATCAGCACCAGCATCGGGCCCTCCGGCGCGGCCGCCGCGATCGCCTCGGCCAGGCCGGCCAGGGTTGCGAAGACGTGGCGTTCGTTCGGGCGCGAGGCGTTCTCGACTGCGACCGCCGGTGTGGGGCCGGGCAGGCCCGCCGCGATCAGCGCCGCGGCCAGGGGGGCGATCGTGCGGCCGGCCATATAGGCGGCGAGTGTCCCCCCCGCCCGCGTCAGCGCCGCCCATTCATGGGCGGGCAGCGTGCCGTTCGCGCCGTGGCCGGTGACGAAGTGCAGCGACCGGGCCACGCCCCGATGGGTCAGCGGCAGTTGCAGGCTGGCGGCGGCGGCGCAGGCGGCGGTGACGCCGGGCACCACCTGCACTTTGATCCCCGCCGCGCGCAGGCAGTCGAGCTCCTCGCCGCCGCGGCCGAACACGAAAGGATCCCCGCCCTTCAGCCGCACCACCACCGCGCCGTCCCGGGCGCAGCCGACGATCAGCTGGTTGATGGCGGCCTGGCTCATGGCATGGCGTCCGCAGCGTTTTCCGACATCGATCCGCCGCGCGCCAGGCCGCGCCAGGGCGAGGATCGCGGGATCGATCAGGGCATCGTACAGCACGACATCGGCGCCGGCGAGCACCCGCGCGGCCCGCAGGGTCAGCAATTCGGGATCGCCGGGCCCCGCTCCCACCAGGAAGGCGCAGCCCTCGGGCGTGCCAGGCACGGCGTCAGGCGGCGGGTTCACGCACATCGCGCAGGATCTTCTCCAGTTCGGGGATGCAGGAGCCGCAATTGCCGCCGGCGCCGAGATGCGCGCCGATCTCGGCGGCGCTGCGCAGCCGGTGGGTCACGGCGGCGTGGCGGATCGCCGCCTCGTCCACGCCGAAGCAGGCACAGACGCGCCGTCCGTCGGCTTCGGCGCTGAGCAGCCCGGCCAGCAGCCGCAGCCGCGCCGCCGGCGCCACCGGCGCGCCCAGCAGCGCGGCGAAGTTGGCTTCCGAGGGCAGGGCGACGCCGGTGGGGGCGAGGAACAGGCAGGACTCCAGCACCCCCTGGCGCAGCGCCGCCTGGCGCAGCACGCCGCGGGCGGGATCGGTCATCTCGATCACCTCGGCGCCCGCGGCACCCAGCAGCGCGGCCGCGAATCCCGCCAGCGCCGCGCCGGAGGGCAAGGCCGCCAGGCCGGCCAAGCGGAACATCTGCCCGCGTGCCAGCGGAACCCGCACCCAGAGCGGGCCGTCCGGCGGCGGTGCCTCGGCGCGGCGGAACAGCAGCCCGTGCCAGCCCTGCGCCACCGCGCTCACGCGCACCACGGTCGATTTCAGCGCCGGCTGGCCGGAGAGCGGGTCGACCGCGCCGCCCACCGCCTGACCCACCGGGCCGGTGGCGGCGAAGGCGCGGGTCCAGTGCATCGGCGCGAAGACCTCGCCGCGGCGCTGGTCGTGGCTGGGCTCGGCGCGCAGCAGCACCGATCCATGCCCGCTCTCGACCCGCGCCAGCTGGCCGGCCTCGATCCCCAGGCGCCTTGCG
>DAICZL010000471.1 GCA_027311165.1 bacterium | reverse complement strand
GACCCTGTCCGGCATGGCCCAACCGGGTCCGGCGGCCGAGCCCGCCGGCCCGGCGCCTGGCGGCGGGGTCGCGCCATGATCCACCGGACATCGCCCCGGTCGACGGAGGACGCAGGTGGGCCGCAGGGCGGCGAAGCCGGCGGACATCTGCCGGTGCTGCTGGCCGAGATGCTGGCCATGCTCGCCCGCGCCCGGACGGGGTCTATCTCGATGCCACTTTTGGCGGCGGCGGCTACGCCGCGGCGATCCTGCACGCCGCGCCCTGCACGCTGTTCGCGATCGACCGCGATCCCCAGGCGATCGCCCGCGGCGCCCGGCTGGTGGCGCAGCATCCGGGCCGGCTGCATCTGATCGAGGGCGGGTTCGGGCAGATGCTCGGTCTGCTCGCCGGGCACGGCGTCGGTCGGCTCGACGGGATCGTGCTCGATCTCGGCGTCTCGTCCTTCCAGCTCGACGATCCGGCACGCGGCTTCAGCTTCCGCGCCGATGGTCCGCTCGACATGCGCATGGGCACGACCGGCGCCACCGCCGCCGAGCTGGTCAACACCCTGCCCGAGCGCGCGCTGGCCGATCTGCTGTTCGAGTTCGGCGAGGAGCGGCGCTCCCGCCGGATCGCCCGCGCCATCATCGCCGCCCGCGCCGAGGCGCCGATCACCACCACCCTGCGGCTGGCCGCGCTGATCCGCGCGGTGGTGCCCAGGGAGGCCTCGGGTCTCGATCCGGCGACGCGCAGCTTCCAGGCACTGCGCATCCGGGTCAATGACGAGCTCGGTGAAATATCGCGCGGGCTCGAACAGGCGATGGCCCTGCTCGGCCCGGGCGGGCGGCTGGTCGTGGTCTCGTTCCAATCGCTCGAGGACCGCATCGTCAAGCAGGCGATGGCCGCCGCCACCGGCCGTACCGGCGGCGCCTCGCGGCATGATCCGGCCGGCCTCGCGATCCGCGCCGCCCCCGGCTTCCGCCTGCTCACCGCCCGCGCGCTGCGCCCCGGCGCACCGGAATGCGCCCGCAACCCGCGCGCCCGCAGCGCCCGGCTGCGGGCGATCGAACGCCTCGGCCAGCCGGTCCCCGCCGCGCTCAAGGAGGCGCAGCCATGATCCGCCCCTTCACCTTCATCTGCCTGGTCCTCGCCGCCGCATCGGGCCTGTATCTCTACCAGTCCAAGCATCGCGCCCAGATGCTGGACCGCGAGATCCAGCACACGATCCACGAGACCGAGACGGCGCGGGCCCGGATCGAAGTGCTGCGCGCCGAATGGGCGCTGCTGAACGAGCCCGACCGGCTGTCCGACCTCGCCGGGCGGTTCCTGGGGCTGAAGCCGCTATCGCCAGGGCAGTTCGCGGCGCTCGGCGTCCTGGCGGCGCGCCTGCCCGCCCCCGAGGAGATCAGGCCGGCGGACGCGCAGGCGACCGACGAGGCGGCCGAACCGGCCGCGCCGGGACCTGAGGCGTCCGGAACCGACACCGCGGCAGCGTCGCCGGCGGGGTCGATCGCCATGCCTGTCCCGGAAAAGCCAAAACCCGAGAACGCCGCGGTCGCGATGAAGCCGCCCGCTGCCGGGAGTCCTCCCCGCTTGGCCACGACGGGCGGAGCGCCGGAACACGCCACAGCGGCGGCCGGGTTGGCACGCCGGCCGCGCCCGGCGGCGACCCTGCTGGCCGGCGCCGCATCGCCCCTTCGCCCCGCCGCCGCCCCGGCGGGACAGAACGTGACCGCGTCCACCATCGCCCACCTGGTGCGGGTCAATACCGCCGAGGCCGGTGTACCGGTGGTAACCTCCGCGCTCGGTTCGGCCCATGCCTCGCTGCCGCCGCCGGTGCCGGTCTCCGCCGCCGACGGCGCCCTGCCGGCGTCCTGGCAGGGACGCCGATGAGCGCGCCCCCGCCCAAGGGGCCACCGGGGGGTGCGCCCGAGGATCGCCCGCCGCCCGCCGCGCCGCCACCCGGCGCGCCGGCGCCGCGCTTCGGCGCGCCGCACGATGCCTCGGTGCCGCGGATGGAGACGGTGCGCGTCACCGCCCCCGACCTCGCCCGGCGCGCGGCGCTGGAGAAGACCCGCTCGCGCCTGGTGATTACCGCCTTCTGCTTCGCCCTGCTGTTCCTGGCGATCGCCGGCAAGCTCGCGCTCGCGACCATCATCACGCCGCTCACCCCGCATCTGCCGGCCCTTGCGTCCCGCCCGAGCGAAGTGCCCCCGGCCGAGCCTGCCAGCGATCAGCAGCCGCTGGCGCCGCCGGCACCGCCAGGGCACGAGCAGCGGGCGATGATCACCGACCGCAACGGCGAGATCCTGGCGATCTCGCTGCCCACTGCCGGGCTGTACGCCGATCCCCGCGAAATGATCGACCCGTCCGACTCCGCCCACAAGCTCAAGCTCGCGCTGCCCCGGCTCGACGAGGCGGCGGTGCGCGAGCGGCTGTCTTCGGAAAAGCAGTTCGTCTATCTCGCCCGCCAGATCACCCCGCGCGAACAGCTCGCGATCAACCAGCTCGGCATTCCCGGGGTGTATTTCCAGCCGACCGCGCGGCGGCGCTATCCGCAGGGCCGCGCCGCCGCGCAGGTGCTGGGCGGGGTCGATGTCGACGGCCACGGCATCGCCGGGGTGGAACGCTTCTTCGACCAGCGCCTGCGCGAGGACCCCGAGCCGCTGCGGCTGTCGCTCGACCTGCGCATCCAGCAGGTGGTGCACGAGGAACTGACCAGGGCGATCGAGGATTTCAACGGCATCGGCGGCTGCGGCCTGGTGATGGACGTGCGCACCGGCGAGGTTCTGGCGATGGTCAGCCTGCCCGACTACGACGCCAACGAGGCCGGCCAGGCGACCCAGGAACAGCGGTTCAACCGGGCGGTGACCGGGATGTACGAGCCGGGCAGCACCTTCAAGCTGCAGACTGTCAGCATGGCGCTGGATTCCGGGGCGGTGAACATCTGGAACGGCTTCGACGCCAGCCACCCGATCAGCATCGGCCGCTTCACCATCAGCGATTTCGAGGGCAAGAAGCGCTTCCTCTACGTCCCCGAGATCATCGCCTATTCGTCGAATATCGGCGCCGCGCACATGGCGGTTGCCGCCGGCACTGATCGGCAGCGCGAGTGGATGGCGAAGATGGGCATGCTGAGCCGTATCGGCATCGAGCTGCCGGAGGTGGGCAGCCCGCTCGCGCCGCCGGCGTCGAACTGGAAGGAGATCGCCACCATGACGATCGCCTTCGGCCACGGCATCGCGGTCTCGCCGCTTCATGTCGTGGTCGGCACCGCGGCGGTCGCCAATGGCGGCGTCCGCTTTCGCCCGACCATCCTGGCCGCCGAGCCCGACGCGAAGCCGCGCGAGGGCACGCGGGTGATGCAGCAAACCACGTCCGACACGGTGCGCAAGCTGATGCGCTTGGTGGTCACCGACGGCTTCGGCAAGAACGCCGAGGTGCCGGGCTATTACGTGGGCGGCAAGACCGGCACCGCCGAAAAGAGCACCAGACACGGCTACAACCACAATTCCCGCGTCGATGCCTTCACCAGCGTGTTCCCGATGAACGCCCCGCGCTACGCCGTGTATCTGATGGTGGACGAGCCGAAGGCCAATGCCAGCTCGCACGGCTATGCCACCGCCGGCTGGGTGGTGGCACCCTCGGTCGGCAAGGTGATCGCACGGATCGGCCCGATGCTGGGCCTGCTGCCCGATACCGAGCACGCCGAGGAGATCCACCAAGCGCTGTATATCCCGCTGCAGCCGGGCAAGCCCGCCGGAAGTCACCCCGCTCCGGTCGCCGCTGCCGTCGCTCGTCCCGACCTGACCCACCCAGGCTCGCCGCCGACGGGCCACTTGCCGGCCTGGCCCCCTCAACAGGAAGCGGCCCCGCGCCCGTCTCAGCCCCATGATGCGGCGCAACCCCACGATCCTCGCCACGAAGCGCAGACCGCGATGCCGGTCGCAGCTCTTGCGGATCGATGAACTGATGCGCGCGCTGCATCCTGCCTCCCGCCCGGGTAGGCAACCACCCGACTGGCACGCGCCTTCCTGGCAGCGTCTGGGGGGCCTCGATCTCGCCGGCATCACCGCCGCCAGCCGAAAGGTCGGCCCCGGATTCCTGTTCGCGGCGCTACCAGGCAGCCACAGAGATGGCCGCGCCTTCATCGACGAAGCGGTGGCGCGCGGCGCCGCCGCAGTGCTCGCCCCGACCGGCACTGTCTGGCCGCCCGGTGTGCCGCCGCGCCCGCTGATCGAGGACGCGGAGCCACGCCGGCGCCTCGCCGAACTCGCCGCGGCCTTCGCCGGTGCCCAGCCGCAGACCGTGGTCGCGGTGACCGGCACCAACGGCAAGACCAGCACGGTCGAGTTTCTGCGCCAGATCTGGACCGCGGGCGGCTATCCCGCCGCCAGCCTCGGCACGCTGGGGCTGCGCGCCATTC
>DAICZL010000462.1 GCA_027311165.1 bacterium | reverse complement strand
CCGGCGGGCGGGGCGGGCAGCCAGGGCCATGCCCCCCCGCCGCAGAATCCCGGCAGGGAGTCCTTTCCGGCAAAAGGGTCTGCGGTCAGAGCCTGCGTGCAAAGGGCGGCACTCTGGGCGCTGAGCCGATCCTGGCGGGTTTGGCGCGAGCGTGCCGATGGCTCGGTGCCTGGAAGCCGCCTTGCGCTTCCAGGGCGCGGTCGGAACCGGCTTCAACCGGATCTGCGGTCCGATCGCGCTTCAGATCGGTGTTTCTTCGAACAGTTCTATCGCGGTTGGAATCAACCTGATGCGATCGTGCTCCGGCGGGCGCCCCGGCGGGGCGTTCTCATTTCACCACCAGCGCCTCGGGGATGACCAGGCCGAGCCGCACCGGCACGTCCCAGATCTCGCGCATCCGGCGTAGCGGAACGAAGCCGGCGCGCAGATAATTGGGCAGCGCACGGGGATGATCGGCGGTGCAGGTATTGACCATCACCGCCCGTGGCCCCTGCGCCCAGGCGGCATCCACCGCGGCGCGCAGAAAGGGAAAGCCCAACCCGCGCCCGACCGCCCAGGGCATCAGCCCGAAATAGCCGATATTGACATCGAGCGCGCCGCGCGCATCGAGTTCGAAGAACCCCGCCGGCTCGCCGCCCAGATAGAGCACATGGATCGCCACCGCCGGATCGGCGAGCAGGGAAGCGATCTCCTGGTCCGGGGCGGTGCGGCGCAGCCACCAGACATGGGCGCCGCCGACGGTCGCGTAGAGATAGCGGTAGAAGGCAACGCTCGGCGCGGCGAGCCGCACCAGGGACACCGCCTGCGGCCAGGCAGGCGGCGGCTCGGCGGGCGGGTTCTCCATGCGCAGGAACGTCACATGGACCCCGACACGGACCACCTGCTCCGCGACCGGCCGGCCGCCTGACGTATCGCGGCCGTCGGGCAGGCCCACCGCGTCACCCTGCTGTCCCGTCCCGTGCAGGGGAAAATCGGTGCCGACGCGCCTCAACCTCCGCTCCTCAATCGTCGAGGAAGCTGCGCAGCTTGCGGCTGCGGCTCGGGTGCTTGAGCTTGCGCAGCGCCTTGGCCTCGATCTGGCGGATGCGCTCGCGGGTCACGTTGAACTGCTGGCCCACTTCCTCCAGCGTGTGGTCGGTGTTCATGCCGATGCCGAAGCGCATGCGCAGCACGCGTTCCTCGCGCGGGGTCAGGCTGGACAGCACCCGCGTGGTCGCCTCGCGCAGATTGGCCTGCACCGCGGCATCCAGTGGGATCACCGCCGCCTTGTCCTCGATGAAATCGCCGAGATGGCTGTCCTCCTCGTCGCCGATCGGGGTTTCCAGGCTGATCGGCTCCTTGGCGATCTTGAGGACCTTGCGCACCTTTTCGAGCGGCATGCCGAGCTTCTCGGCCAGTTCCTCGGGGGCGGGCTCGCGGCCGATCTCGTGCAGCATCTGCCGGGAGGTGCGCACCAGCTTGTTGATCGTCTCGATCATATGCACCGGGATGCGGATGGTGCGCGCCTGATCGGCGATGCTGCGGGTGATCGCCTGGCGGATCCACCAGGTGGCATAGGTGCTGAACTTGTAGCCGCGGCGGTATTCGAATTTGTCCACCGCCTTCATCAGGCCGATATTGCCTTCCTGGATCAGATCGAGGAATTGCAGGCCGCGATTGGTGTATTTCTTGGCGATCGAGATCACCAGCCGCAGATTGGCCTCGATCATCTCCTTCTTGGCGCGCGCGCTGTCGCGCTCGCCGCGGCTCACCGTCATGTAGACCCGGCGGAATTCGCTGATCGGCAGGCCGGCATCGGTCGCCACCGCCGAGATCTGGCTGCGCAGTGCCACCACTTCCGCGCCGTGCTTGGCGGCAAAGGTCTTCCAGCCCTTGCCCGGCAGCTTCGCCACCCGCTCCATCCAGTTGGGATCGAGCTCGAAGCCCCGGTACTGCTTCAGGAAGTCCTCGCGGTTGACCTTGCTGCTCTCGGCCATCCGCAGCAGCTGGCCCTCGAGCGCGGTCAGCCGCTGGCTGAGCTCCTTGAGCTGGGTGACCAGCTCCTCGATGCGGTTGTTGTGCAGCCGCACCTGCTCGACCCGGCCGACCAGCTCCTCGCGGCTTTTCTCGTAAGACTTTTCCGACCGGGGATTGACCTCCTCGCCGCTGGTCAGGCTCTCGAGCCGCCGGTGCTGCATCTTGTGCAGCTTCTTGTAGTGCAGCTCGATCTCCTCGAAGGTCTGCAGCACTTCGGGCTTCAGCTTCTCCTCGAGCGCCGAGAGCGACATGCCCGGCCCCTCGCCCTCCTCGCCCTCGTCCAGCTCCTCGGCGATCGCGAAGCCCTCGACCGGGTCGGCCACCGGATCGGCCGCCGCCAAGCCGGGCTCACCCGCCGCACCGGGTTCGGCCACCACGCCCGGGGGTGGCGCGCCGGCGCCCTGGGTCGCCTCCAGATCGATGATGTCGCGCAGCAGCATCCGCCCGGCCTTCAGAGCATCGTGCCAGGCGATGATGGCGCGGAAGGTCAGCGGGCTTTCGCACAGGCCGCCGATCATCATGTCGCGGCCGGCCTCGATGCGCTTGGCGATGGCGATCTCGCCCTCGCGCGAGAGCAGCTCGACGCTGCCCATCTCGCGCAGATACATCCGCACCGGGTCGTCGGTGCGGCCGAGGCTCTCCTCGTCGACGTTGCCGGTCTGCTCCTCCTCGGCCTCCTCGGCCTTCTCGGCCTTGGCGACGACCGGCTCGCCCTCCTCGCTTTCCTCGCCCTCGACGACCTGGATGCCCATCTCGGAGAGATTGGCCATCACGTCCTCGATCTGCTCGGAGCTGTTCTGCTCGGAGGGCAGCACCGCGTTGAGCTCATCGACGGTGATGTACCCACGCTCCTTGCCGCGCGCGATCAGCCGCTTGACGGCGGCCGACTGCACATCGAGCAGCGTGGTCTCGACATCCTGGTCGGCCGAGACGGCCTCGGCACTCACGGCTTGTTTGGTCGCCATCGCTCGCGCAACTCCACCACAAAAGATCATGCCATCCGGAGGGCGCGTCCCCGCCAGCCCAACCCGCCCGCCTTCACGCCCACCCGTCCTCACGCCACCCGTCTTCACGCCACCCGTCTTCACGCCCCTCTGGCCCGACGCCTCTCCGGCTTCAGGCCTCGGCGTCCTCGCCCAGTTCCCGGTTGAGGTCCCGCAATGCCGCGGACAGCCGCACCAGGCGGCGCTCGGTCGCCGGCTCCGCCCGTTCGGCGAAGGCACGCCGCGCCTGCGCCACCTCGTCCTCCAGCCGGCCGCGATGCATCTGCCCGAAGATATGCCACCAGCCGGCCAGGGCGTCCGCTGGCATCGCCTCCGGCGCGGCACAGGCGGGCAATGTCGTCCTGGCCCGCGCGATCAGCTCCGTCGCCTCCATCGCCAGACCGATTCGGGTCAGGTGGTTCATCAGCGCCGACGAGTCAAGCGCTTCCGCCGCATCCGACCAGTGCAGCAGCGCCGCGCGCAGCAT
>DAICZL010000459.1 GCA_027311165.1 bacterium | reverse complement strand
ACGGCGGGTCGGTCTTGCTGTCGGGTCTGCGGATCAGGCTCGACCCCGGCATGTATTCGGTCGCAACCCGGGATGCGCTGCGCAATGGCAGCTACGAGGCCGCCGAGCGGGAAATCCTGCCGCGCCTGTTGCGGCCGGGCGACAGGGTGGTGGAACTCGGCACGGCGCTCGGCTGCCTGGCCATGCTGGCGGCTCGCATCATTGGCCAGGACAACGTGCTGTGCGTGGAGGCGAATCCCCGCATGGTCGCCGATGCGCAGCGGAATTTCGCCGCCAACGGCCTGCGGATCGCCATCCTGCACGCGATCGCGCAGAACCGCGCCGGCTGGGCCGGCTCCGACAGCCGCGTGGCGTTTCATCTGCATCGGGATTTCTGGGCCTCCTCGGTCTTTGCCACCCAGGGCACGGTGGAGACGATAGCGGTGCCGACACTGTGCCTGGAGCAGGAATTGCAGCGCTTCGGCGCCAATGTCCTGATCTGCGATATCGAAGGCGGCGAGGTCACGCTGCTGGAGGCGGCGGATCTGGCCGGCATCGAGCGGATTCTTCTGGAGGTGCACCCCTGGGCCGGGACCGCGCCGATCGAGCGGCTGCTGGGCCGGCTGGCAGACCAGGGTCTCTCACCCGATCCGGACCTGTCCTGCTTCCCGGTACTGGCGCTGCGCCGCGCCCCAGGCGATCGCGTGGCAGCGGGCCGAGCCCGGACCGGTCATCCCGGCGATTGACGCGGGCGGACCGAGCGCGGGATGCTGGCGTGCCGGGTTGGCGATCCTCGGGTGCTCGCCCCGGGGTCGGACTGTGCCGCGCCTCGCCCCCGAAGGGCGGATTTGAGTGAACCTCGCCCCCGCGGGGCGGTTCAGAGTGAAGTTCGCCCCCGCGGGGCGGGCCCAAGTGAAATTCGCTCCCGCGGGGCGGAACCGAGTGAACCTCGCCCCCGCGGGGCGGTTCGGATTGAACGAGGAGAAGCCTGCCATGCCAGCGTTGCAAGCGCCCTATCGTGCCGCGCTGGGGTTCGTCGCCGGCGTCGTCTCCACCCTGACCTTCCACCAGGCGATGTGGACGCTGCTGCATTACCTGGCGATCCCGGGGATGCTGATGCCGCCGCCTTTCCCGATGGTGGCGATGCCGCCCTTCGGAGTGCCGCTGATCCTGAGCCTGGCCTTCTGGGCGGGGCTGTATGGTGCGGTCTATGGCGTGCTGCTGCCCCGGCTGACCGTGCCGATGTGGCTTTCCGGGCTGGTGCTGGGGCTGATCGCCGGGCTGGTGGGCATGACGGTCGTGGCCGCCATCAAGGGCATGCCGATCCTGGCCGGCGGTCAGCCGGCGGGCATCGCGCGGTCTCTGCTGATCAACGGCTTCTGGGGGATCGGTGTCGCGGTGATCCTGCCGGTGCTGGCGCGCCGGCGGCAAACGGCCTGAACGCCCGCCTGGCCCGCCTGGGCGGAGCGGGCAGCCGCGCCGCGCTCGGCCGTCGAAGCGCGCTCCTGCCGGGCGGCAACACCGGCCGTGGCGCTCCGTTCAGACCGCTCCGGCCTGAACGGAGCCCGCCGTTCGATATCGATCGGGCCGGGTGCCGATCGGGCCGGGTGCCGATCAGGCCAGGTGCCGATCGGGCCAGGCAGGTCTGACCCCGTCGCGCCGGGCAGCTTTGCTTGCGCCGGGTGCGTCAGGGCACGGCAGGCAGCTTCACCGGAACAGCGCGGACCGGCGGCCCGGGCTTCTTGCCGAGCTCGGGATCGAACAGGAACCGCAACGGATCGTCCAGCACATAGGCGACATCGCCCACCTGCACCAGCGAGACCGGTCCGTCGAAGCCGCCCTGCAGCGTGTCCACCTTGGCGGTGTCACCGGAGATGGTGATGAGGTCGAGCGTGCCGACCGTCTCGCCTTCGACCATCAGCAGCGTGTTCGGCCCGAACCGGCGCAGCCCGTCGGAATGATAGAGCTTGTGCGAGGTCTGCAGCCTGGTCACCGTTCCCGCACTGCCGTCGGGCCTGATCTCGACACGGTATAGCCCGTCGCCTTCGAAGATGTTGGCGTAGATGTTGCCGTCGGCCAGGATCGCGATCCCGTCGAGCTGCGGCCCCTTCACGTCCCAGCGCGGGTCGGTCGCCCAGGTCTCGAGCGCCGAGGCACCCTTCTTCAGCCGCAGGATGCGGCCCGACAGCGTGTCGGTGACATAGACGGTGCCATCGGCGGCGACGACCATGTCGTTGCATAACGGCGTCTGCCCGGCGATGGTGCCGGCCGGCATGTCATAGCTCGCTTTGGGCGCGCCGGTCTTCAGATCGAACGTCTTCAACCCACCGGGCTTGCTGCCCGTGGGCACGTTCACGCCGAAGCCAGACGCATCCACCGAACAGGCATACAGCGTTCCGCTCGCGTCATCGGCGAGCACGCCGAGCACCGAGAGCAGGCCGTTGGTTCCCGGCTTGATCCACTCGCTGGCCTCGGCGGCCCCGGGCGCGGCGCGGCTGATGCGCCCGCCGGCAAAGCTGCTGAAGATCAGCGATCCGTCCGCGGTCGCGGTGATACTCTCGGCGAAATCATGCGGGAAGGGAACAAGCACCGGCTGCGCGGCCAGCGCGCCCTGCCCCGCCGGCAGCGCACCGGCCAGCACCGCCAGCGCGGCACCGCACGCCCATCTTCCCAACATCGCAGCGAGATCCTGCGTTTCTGACTTTTTTTCCTCAAGCTGCATCCTCTGCGCCCTTCCCCCTGTTTCTGTCGGGGCTGATCGGGCGGAAAGGTCCGTCCGATCACCCCGCCAGGTCCTGTCTGGTGGGCCGAGTCACCCGATGCCTGGGCACCAGGTCTCGGGATCGGACCACTTCGTTGCGAACCGGACGTCCCGGTTCGTTATGCACGATGAGATATAACGCGCCACGGGCGCGATGGAAAGCGGGCGCGATGGAAAGCGGGCGTGAAGGAAAGCGGGCCATCGCCCCGGGGGGGATCATGTCCGCCCGCAGGCACCGCCTGACCGGCGGAGCCCGTCCTCCATCGGGCTGGCGAAGCAGCGCTGCATGCCGGGGCCCCCATCCCGGCAATGGCGACGGGAAACCGATCGCGCCCCTGCCAGGCCAGCCCCCGGTCCCGGCGGAGCCGCCCGGCCGGCGCGGGGTGGCCCTTACGGGCGGTGTGGTCCCCCGATCGATCCGGTCGGGCCGGCCTGCGGACGCCCTGGCCAGCCGCAAGGGGAGGTTGCCCCGCTCAGAGTCCCAGCATGATCCGCCGCATCCCGGCCAGAGCCGCCAGGCTCTGCGGCAGGGCGAAGCGGCGGGCGCGGGCGCGTCCGGCCGCGGCGAGCGCAGCGCGGCGCGCGGGGTCGGTGGCCAGCGCCCTGATCGCCTCCGCCAGCGCAACGGGATCATCGGGGGGGACATACAGTGCGGCGTCTCCCGCCACTTCGGCCAGCGCGCCGGTGCGGGTGCAGATCAGGGCCGCGCCGGCGGCCATCGCCTCCAGCGCCGCCAGGCCGAAGGGTTCCGCCCAGCGGCTCGGCACCACGGCGATCGCAGCGCGCGCGAGTGCGGTCTGCACCGAAGGGTGCGGCAGGAAGCCCGCCATGGCGATCCCGGCGGCGGCGGCGCGCGGGCGCAGGGCGCGCAGAAATGCGGTATCGGGTGCGGTGGCGCTGAACCGGTCGGCGCCGATCATTTCCGCCCGCCAGCCCGCCAGCAAGGGCAGCGCCGCGGCGCAGGCCGCAACGAAGCTGTCGGCGCCCTTGTCGGCCACCACTCGTCCGGCGAACAGGATCACCGGGTCGCGCTTATGATCCTCCGCGGGCGCCGGCAAGGCGTCCAGATCGATCGCATTGGGCAGCACCAGGGCCACGCGGGCCGCCAGCGCGGTGCCTTCCAGCAGGCAGCCACGCAGAAATTCCGACACGGTGATGACACCGGCGAGCGCGCCCAGCAGGGCGCTGCGCTTGTCCGGACGGCGGGCCCCGCGCATGAAGCGCGGATCGTTGTGCAGGATCAGCGCGACCGGCACCGGATGCAGGGCGGTGGCCAGATGGCGGGCGATTTCCGGCCGGTTGTGCACCTCGACCAGGGAAGGAGCGAGGCGGCGCAACATCCGGGCCACCCCCATGGCGTAGCGATACGTGCGGCTGCCCGGCAGCAGGGCAGGCCGCGCCGCCCGGAACTCCACCCCGGCGAACACCGGCCCGTCCTGCGGCGTGCCGATCACGAAGGGAGCGAAACGATCGAAGCCGGTGGCGTGGCGGCGCGCCACCAGCGCCACCGCGCCGGCGCTGTAGGGGGTGAAGCCTTCACCCGGCGGCAGCACGATGGCAACGGAACAGGGGGGCGCTTGCGGCATCGCAGACAGGCTACACCGGCGCCGGCCCCGCGGCGATGGAGGCCCTCCGGCAGCACGGCACCCAGACAATCGCGGAGCCGCTCGCGCTCCGCGCGGCGGGATCGGGGGACAGAGCAGCTGGATTCTTCGTGATCCCGCCCTGTCCCCCGTCAAGCCGTCTGGACGATCTGCCCCGCCACGTACCTAATGGCGCGAACCGACGCAGGCGGAGGATCAGATGCGCGCGTGGCTGCTTTTGCTGCCATTCATCGGGCTGCTATGGGTGCCCATCTACAACCGGACCACGCCCGCGCTGCTGGGCTTTCCGTTCTTCTATTGGTACCAGCTGGCCTGGGTACCGGTCTCTTCGCTGATCACCTGGTTCGTCTGGCGTGGTCAGCGGCATTGAGCCCCACGATCGACTGGACCGCACTCGTAATTTTCCTGTGCTGCTTCGCGCTGGTCACGGTGATGGGCTTTCTCGCCGCCGGCTGGAAGCGCGGCGCCACTCCGGCGCATCTGGACGAATGGGGGCTGGGCGGCCGGCAATTCGGCACCTGGGTCACCTGGTTCCTGGTGGGCGGGGATTTCTACACCGCCTATACCGTGATCGCCGTGCCCGCACTGGTCTATGCAGTCGGCGCCTACGGATTCTTCGCCCTGCCCTACACGATCATCGTCTATCCGATCGTGTTCCTGCTGATGCCCCGGCTGTGGACCGTGGCCCATCGCGCCGGCCATGTCACCGCGGCCGACGTGGTGCACGGCCGCTACGACTGGCGACCGCTGGAACTGGCGATCGCGATCACCGGCGTGGTCGCCACCATGCCCTATATCGCGCTGCAGCTGATCGGCATGCAGGTGGTGATCAAGGCGCTCGGGCTGAGCGGCGAACTGCCGCTGATCGCCGCCTTCCTGGTGCTGGCGGTGTACACCTATTCCTCGGGTCTGCGCGCGCCGGCGCTGATCGCCTTCGTCAAGGACATCATGATCTACATCGTGGTGCTGGCGGCGGTGGCGATCATCCCGGTGAAACTCGGCGGTTACGGCGCAGTGTTCGCCGCCGCCGACGCATTCTTCACTGCCAAGGGCGGCGCCACCGGGCTGATCCTGACGCCGGGGCAGATGCTGCCCTTCGCCACATTGGCGCTCGGCTCGGCGCTGGCCGCGTTCATGTATCCGCATACGCTCACCGGCATCTTCGCGTCGGCGAGCGCCGAGACCATCCGCAAGAACGCGATCCTGCTGCCGGCCTATACGCTGCTGCTGGGGCTGATCGCCTTGCTGGGCTACATGGCCCATGCCGCCGGGATCGTGGTGTCCACGCCGAGCGATGTCGTGCCGGTGCTGTTCCGCAGCCTGTTCCCCGGCTGGTTCGCGGGCTTCGCGCTCGCCGCGATCGCGGTCGGCGCGCTTGTGCCGGCAGCGGTGATGTCTATCGGCGCGGCCAATCTGTTCACCCGCAACTTCTGGAAAGCCTATGTCGATCCGGCGATCACGCCTTCCGGCGAGGCCGCGGTCGCCAAGCTCGCCTCGCTCGGGGTGAAGCTCGGGGCGCTGGCCTGCATCCTGCTGCTGCCGACGCAATTCGCCATCGATCTGCAA
Organism: bacterium; assembly: GCA_027311165.1. Lineage (GTDB taxonomy): Bacteria > Pseudomonadota > Alphaproteobacteria > Acetobacterales > Acetobacteraceae > DAICZL01. Next base: position 770 of record DAICZL010000459.1, on the reverse strand, counting down.
CTGCTGGGCGGGCTGTGGATCCTGCAGACCTTTCCGTCGGTGGTGCTCGGGCAATATGCGGGCTTCTTCCGCGCACCGGCGCTGCTGCTGGGCTGGGCCACGGGCTTCTTCGGTGGCAGTGCCGTCGTCTGGATGGACGGGCTGAAGCCCATTCATACGCTGGTGATCGGCGGAGCCCATTACACCATCTATGTCGGTCTGCTGGCGCTCGCGGCCAATGTCGCGGTGGCATCGGCGGCAAGCGCGCTGCTCGGCCTCGGCGGAAGCGCACGCAGATGAGGCCCCGGCCGCAATCGTTGCGTATACATATCAATTGGCGCCGGTATCGCCGCCTCACGCCCGGCAGTCCCCACGCTGCCACCGCACCGCCTGCGCCCTGCCCGGGGCCGTCGCCCGGGACCGGCGCGAGCGGACGGCCGCGATCAGACCGCCCCGCCGGCTTCCCCTATCCCTCCGCTTCGGCGAAGCGGCGCGGGCGCAGCCCGGCATGGAACCAGCTGATCAGCGAGTAGATGTCGTACACCGGCAGGCCCAGCGCCTGGCGCAGCGCCCGCGCATAGGGCGGCATGTTGGTGCATTCCAGCACGATCGCCCCAAGCTCGGGGTGGCGCGCCCGCAGATCCAGCCCGGCGCGCAGCACGTCCTGCTCGGCGAGCCCGATATCCAGCGTCTCGCCCCGCCCCTCGATCAGCACGGGGTAGAGCTCCCGGCCGGTCTCGGTGCCGGCCAGCGGCGTGTCCGCCGCCACCCCCGCCGCCGCGAGGTGGCGC
>DAICZL010000446.1 GCA_027311165.1 bacterium | reverse complement strand
GGATCGGCCGGTCGGGGGGTCTTTCTTCTGACGGATAGGACAACACGTGTCGCTTCTCACCGGACTGGTTCGTGGCTGCCCGGCTCTGTTCGCGGTCCTGCTCGCCGGCTGCGCGCCCGGCGCGTTCCTGCCGGAGAGCGGCCCCACCCGCGAGGAGATGATCAACGGCGCCCAGCTGCGGGTCGACATGGTCAATGGCCAGCGTCTGAACTACGCGCTGGTGCGGCTGTCGGTCGCCACCATGTCGGTGCTGCGCACCGATGAGGAGGTGCCGGCGCAGTTCGCCGACGCCCCGGTGGATCGCGCGGCCGCCGGCGGGCAGATCGATATCGGCGATGTCGTCAGCGTGTCGATCTTCGAATCCTCGGGCGGCGGCCTGTTCCTGCCCCCCGAAGGCAGCGCCCGGACCGGCAATTCCGTCACCCTGCCCAACCAGCAGGTGGACAAGACCGGCAACATCACCGTGCCCTATGCCGGCCTCGTGCACGTGGCCGGCCAGACCACCCATGCCGTCGAACAGGTGATCAACGAGCGGCTCGGCAACCGCGCGCTCGAGCCGCAGGCGGTGGTCACCGTCGTCGATCGCCGCGCCCGCGCGGTGAGCGTGCTGGGCGAGACCAATACCGCGGCGCATTTCTCGCTCGATCCGGGCGGGCAACGGCTGCTGCAGGCGATCACCTATGCCAACGGGCCGAAATATCCGGCCTATGAGACGATGGTGACGCTGCAGCGCGATGGCCAGGTGTACCGGGCGCTGCTGTCGGAAGTGGCGCAGAACCCGGCCCAGAACGTGCAGCTCCAGCCCGGCGATTCGATCTACCTGTCGCACGAGCCGCGCTACTTCCTGGCGCTCGGCGCCACCGGGTTCAACACCAGCCTGGGCATCGTCAACCGCCGCTTCCCCTTCGGCGATGTGCATCTCTCCCTGGCCGACGGTCTGGCCACCGCCGGCGGTCTGCAGGACGCGCTCGCCAATCCGCGCGGCGTGTTCGTGTTCCGCTTCGAGAACCCCGACAAGCTCGCCGCGCTGGGCATCAGCCTGCCCGCCGGCGCCCACCAGCGCTATGCCACCGTCTATCTCTGCGATCTGACCGAGGCGGGCGGGTATTTCTACGCCAAGAACTTCGCGCTGCGTAACGACGACACGATCTATGCGTCCAACGCGCCGCAGACCGATCTGATCAAGCTGCTGCAGGTGATCGAGCCGATGTCCAATGTCGGTGCCAACGTGAAGATCATGAGCCAGTAGCCACGAGCGCGCCGGGGGGCCGCCTGGCGGCGGCGCGCCGGGCGGGGCGGGTCATCCGCGGCCTGGCCTCACGCGCCGCGCCCGGGGGAGGGTTGCCCCGCGCCGAACCGGCGCCACAGGCTCTCGCGCGGGCCGAAGGCAAGGCCGAGCATCCACAGCCCCCCGGCGCTGAGCACGATCGCCGGGCCGGCCGGCAGATCGGCATGGAAGGCGAGCAGCAGCCCGCACAGTGACGCTGCCATCGCGATCGCCACCGCGGCGCGCATCTGCCCGCCCAGCGTCGCCGCGAAATGCCGCGCCGCCACCGCCGGCAGCATCATCAGCCCCACCGACATCAGCGTGCCCAGCGCGACGAAGCCCGCCACCACGCACAGCACGACCAGGCTGAGAAACGCCAGGTGCCAGACCCCGCCGCGCCCGCCGGAAGCCGCCAGAAACAGCGGGTCGAAACTCTCCAGCACCAGCGGCCGCCAGATCGCGGCCAGCGCCGGCAGCGTCACCGTCGCCACCAAGGCCATGGCCAGCAGCGCGGTGCGGTCCACCGCCAGCACGCTGCCGAACAGCAGATGCGTGAGATCCGCGCCGCGGCTGAACGAGAGGATCGTGACCCCGGTCGCGAGCGCCAGCAGATAGACCCCGGCCAGCTGCGCGTCCTCCCGCCCGCCGGTCGCGCGCGTGAGCCAGCCGGCGAGCAGCGCGACGCCGC
>DAICZL010000444.1 GCA_027311165.1 bacterium | reverse complement strand
CATTCCCCAGACTGGCATTCCCCAGACTGGCATTCCCCAGACTGGCCTCACCAAGACTGGCATCCCGGACGCCATCCCGGGGGCTGGCATCCCAATGGAGGGTCCGTCGCCTGCGCAGGCGGTCGCCGGCTCCCGTTGCCTGGCCCTGCATCTGCGGCTTCCCGGCCGCGGCCGGGCCCTGACCCGCACCTTCCGCGACCACGCGCCGGAAGCGCCGCGCGGCTACGCGCTGCAATGCTGTCCGACGCTCTATCCCGGACAGCTGGTCCTGGCATGGCTGCATGCCGATCCCGCCAATCCTGCGCCGGTCGCGGTCCGGCTGGTCGCCTGCTGCTACGGCGATGCCGATGCCGAGGAGGTTCTTGACGGCCCCGCCTGCACGTTGCGCCCGGGCACCGGCACCGTGCTCGCCTGGACCATGCCGGAGACCGGCGGCCAGCCCATCTGCGCCATCGGCCTGGCGCTCGCCGGACGCGGCGGCCCGGCCGAGGCGCGCGTGTATCTGGACCGGCTGCACTGGGAGGGCGCGCCGCGCATGGTGCTGCGCCGCCCGGACCGGCCGGGCACGATGTGGCGGCGCGCCTGGGTGGACGCGGCCAGCCATTTCGGCGATTTTCCCCAGGCTTTCGTGCTATCGCAGGATCATGGCCGGGGGATGGCGATCCTGGGCACGCGCGACTGGCGCGACTATCGCGTGGCGGCGACGCTGACGCCCCAGCTCGCGCAGAGCTGGGGCATCGGCGCCAGGATGCAGGGGCTGCGGCGGGGCTATGCCGCTCTGTTCGATCGTCCGCCGCCCGCCACGGCGCCGGATCGGGCCGCGGGCAGAACGGGTCGGGTGCGGCTGGTCCGGCTCGGCGCGGAGGACACCACGCTCGCCGAACGCCCGTTTTCCTGGTCCTGCGGCGTGGCCTGCGCGCTCGGCCTGCGCGTGTGCGGGGCGGAGATCGTCCTGTCTCTGGACGGAAGCATGCTGCTTCACGCGCGCGACGAGACTCCGGCTAGGCTCGACTGCGGCGCCATCGCCCTGATCTGCGAGGAGGGCGCGATCTCAGCCGAGTGCATCATCATCGATCCCGTGGAGGAAATGCCATGACGCCGGCTTCTGTTTGTGCCTGCTGCACACCGCCCAAGTTCGCCCCATCGCCACTTCCCTCTGGCCTTGGGCGGCGCGGCTTCGCCGGGCTGCTCGCTGCCGGTGCGACGCTGTTGGCCACCGGCGCGCGGGCCGACTACCCGGTCTATGACGCGATGCTGCTGTCCTGCATCGATCCGCGCATGGTCTCGCCGGTGTATGACTACATGAACGGACAGGGGCTGGGCGGCAAATACAGCCAGTTCGTCATCGCCGGGGCCGCGATCGGCGCGGTGTCGGCGGCCTTCCAGTCCTGGCACGTCGCCTTCTGGGACAATCTGGCGACCACGATCAAGCTGCATCGCATCAGCCGGGTGATCGCGATCGATCATCGCGACTGCGGCGCCGCCAAGATCGCCTTCGGTGCCGCCAGCATCGCGACGCCGCAGGCCGAGACCGCGACCCATCGGCGGGTGCTGGCCGAATTCCGCAGGGAAGTGGCCCACCGGCACAAGGAGCTGGGGATCGAGACCGGATTGATGT
>DAICZL010000425.1 GCA_027311165.1 bacterium | reverse complement strand
CATCCTGGTGGCGGAGGACAATGCCATGATCGGCCTGCTGCTGGGCGAGGTTCTCGCCGGCATGGGCCACGAGGTCTGTGATATCGTCACCACAGAAGCCGCGCTGGTCACGGCCGCCGCACGCTGTCAGCCCGATTTTCTGATCGTGGATGCCCAGCTCGGCCCGGGCAGCGGCGTGCGTGCCGTGGAGGAGATCCTGCGCAGCCGGGCCGTGCCCTATGTGCTTATGAGCGGCTGCGCCGTGCCGGCTGCCAGACCCGATGCGGTGGTCCTGGCCAAGCCGTTCTGGGACGCGGATCTGGTGCGGGCCATGGACCGGGCTTTGGCGGCTACGGCAGCGGCGCAGGGATGAGGCACGCCATCATGAGGCACGCCGGCATGATGCACGCCGGCATGAGGCACGACCAGGCGTTTGCCCCAGACCCGTCGAGGTCGCTCGCTGAGGTCTCCCGCCGGGGGTCTCAGGCCCCGGCCCCCTGGCGCTGGCGGAGACTCTCCAGCGAAAGGGGGCCGGGGCGGAGGCTGGCCGTGTTTTACCGGCCCCGATAGATCGGGAACTTCGCGCAGAGCGCCTGCACCCGCTCCCCCACTTCCTGTTCCACCGCCGCGTTGGACCCGTCATTGGACCGCGCCAGGCCCTCCAGCACGGTATCGATCATCTCGCCCACCTGGCGGAACTCGGCCGGTCCGAAGCCGCGCGTGGTGGCGGCCGGGGTGCCGAGGCGGATGCCGGAGGTGACTGCCGGCTTGGCGGGATCGAACGGGATGGCGTTCTTGTTGGCGGTGATGTGGGCGCGCTCCAGGCTGGCCTCGGCGGCCTTGCCGGTCACGCCCTTGGGGCGGAGGTCCACCAGCATCAGATGGCTGTCGGTGCCGCCGGTGACGATGGCGAGCCCGCGTTCCACCAGCGTCGCGGCCAGCACCTTGGCGTTTTCCGCCACGGCGCGCTGGTAGGCGCGAAATTCCGGGCGCAGCGCCTCGCCGAAGGCCGCGGCCTTGCCGGCGATCACATGCATCAGCGGCCCGCCCTGCAGGCCGGGGAACACCGCCGAGTTGATCTTCTTGCCGATGTCGAGATCGTTCGAAAGGATCAGCCCGCCGCGCGGGCCGCGCAGCGTCTTATGGGTGGTGGTGGTCACCACATGGGCATGGGGCACGGGGGTTGGATACACCCCGGCGGCGACCAGGCCGGCGAAATGGGCCATATCCACCAGGAAGAACGCGCCCACCTCGTCGGCCACGCGGCGGATGCGGGCGAAGTCGATCACGCGGGGATAGGCCGAGCCGCCGGCGATGATCATCGCCGGCTTCTCGGCACGCGCCAGGGTCTCCAGCTCCTCGTAGTCCAGAAGTCCGTCTTCCTGGCGCACGCCGTACTGCACGGCGCGGAACCATTTGCCGGACAGGTTGGGCGCGGCGCCGTGGGTCAGATGGCCGCCGGCGGCGAGGGACATGCCCAGGATGGTGTCGCCCGGCTTGATCAGCGCCAGCATCACCGCCTGGTTGGCCTGCGCGCCGGAATGGGGCTGCACATTGGCGAATTCACAGCCGAACAGGGTCTTGGCGCGGTCGATCGCCAGTTGCTCGGCGACGTCCACATACATGCAGCCGCCATAATAGCGCCGGCCCGGATAGCCCTCGGCGTATTTGTTGGTCAGCACGCTGCCCTGGGCTTCCAGCACCGCGGCGGAGACGATGTTCTCGCTCGCGATCAGCTCGATGCCGTCCTGCTGGCGCACCAGTTCCGCGCCGATCGCCGCGGCCAGGTCGGGGTCGGTTTCGGCCAGCGGGGCAGCGAAGAAGCGTTGCAGCACGGCAAGCGGCACCTGCTCGTTCATCGAGGCGGTTTCCTTCCATCGTCTGTGTATCAAGCGGGGGTGGGTCGAGTGGCGTGGATCAAGCGATTGAGCGGTGTCTACCATGACCGCCCCTGGAACGGCCAGCACGTCAACGGCCAGCACGTCAACGGCCACACGTCAACGGCCAGCACGCCAACGGCCAGCACGGCAACGGCAGGCACGGCAACGGGACCCGCAGGGCAACGGCGAGACGGAGTGGGCCAGCCGGGAAATGGGCGAGCGCGCGGAAAGGCCAAGCGGAAAAAGCTCGGCGGCGAAGGGCAGCCGGATGGAGCGTCTTGGAAACCCACCACGATCGCATTAAGCACGCATCCGGCCGGTGCGCGGCCACGGTCGAACGCTGCTTCCAAGGAACCCATCGCCATGACGGTCGGCCGCTTCCCCACCACCCGGCTCCGCCGCAACCGCCATGACGGCTGGACCCGCAGGCTGGTCGCCGAGACCCGGCTTTCGGTCGACGACCTGATCTGGCCGGTGTTCCTGATCGATGGCGCGGACCAGGCGGTCGAGGTTGCGTCCATGCCCGGGGTGGTGCGGGTCTCGCTCGACCGGCTGGCCGCCCATGTCGCTCCGGCGGTCCGGCTCGGGATCCCCGCGATCGCCCTGTTCCCCGCGACATCCCCCGCCCGCAAGGACGCCGACGGCACGGAATCGGGCAATTCCGACAATCTGATCTGCCGGGCGGCGCGGCTGCTGAAGGCGGAATTCCCCGAGCTGGGGCTGGTCGGGGATGTCGCGCTCGATCCCTACACCGATCACGGCCATGACGGGGTGATCCGCAACGGCTATGTCGCCAATGACGAGACGCTGGAAGTGCTGACCCGCCAGGCGGTGGTGCAGGCCGAGGCCGGGATCGACGTGATCGCCCCCTCCGACATGATGGACGGGCGGGTGGGCGCGATCCGCGCGGCGCTCGACCGGTCCGGCCTGATCCACACACGGATCATGAGCTACGCCGCCAAATATGCCAGCGCCTTCTACGGACCGTTCCGGGATGCGGTGGGCTCGGCCAGTTCGCTCACCGGCGACAAGAAGACCTACCAGATGGATCCGGCCAATACCGACGAGGCGCTGCGCGAGGTGGCGATGGATCTCGACGAAGGCGCGGACATGGTGATGGTCAAGCCGGGGATGCCGTATCTGGATATCGTGCGCCGGGTGAAGGACCGCTTCGGCGTGCCGACCTTCGCCTATCAGGTGTCCGGCGAGTACAGCATGATCGTGGCGGCCGCGCGCAACGGCTGGCTGGATCACGACCGGGCGATGATGGAAAGCCTGATGGGCTTCAAGCGGGCCGGCTGCAACGGCGTGCTGACCTATTTCGCCCCGGCGGCGGCGAAGCTGCTGCGCGGCTGATGTTGGCGCTCTATTTCACCCCCGGATCGAGCTCGCTCGCGGCGCATATCGCGCTGCGCGAGACCGGGGCGGATTTCGAGGGCCGCCCGATTTCGCTCGCGCGCGGGGAGCAGCGCGACGCCGCGTTCCTCGCGCTCAATCCAGCCGGCCAGGTGCCGCTGCTGCTGATCGACGGCCGCCCGCTCACGGAAGTGCTGGCGATCCTGTTCTACCTTGCGCGGCGCTTCCCCGAGGCTCGGTTGTTGCCCGAGGGGGGGCCGGAGGCCGAGGCGCGGGTGCTGTCGTGGATGTCCTTCGTCGCCGCCACCCTCCATCCCGCGCGGACCCAGCCGATGGAGCAGGCGATGCGGACCTGGCTGGTGGCCGAGCAGCGCCTGGGCGGGGCGGAATGGGCGCTGGGCGCGCGCTACTCGATCGCCGACATCCACCTGTTCCGGCTGTTCTGGCGTTTCGCCGGGTCCCGCCATCCCGAGCCGGGTCGCCTGCCGGGGCTGGAAGCCCATGCCGCTCGGGTGATGGCGCGCCCGGCGGTGCGGCGGACATTCGAGGTCGAGGAAGCGATCGGCTATCATCTGCCGCCGTAGGTGGTGCGGATCAGAGCGGGAAGCAGGCGCTCGCGGTCTGGCTTCCGACCGCGATCGGGGAGAGCAGCGTGCCCGACCAGATCGAGGCGGTGATGGTGACCTTCGCAAAACTCCCGGTCGCGCTGTTGCAGGTTGCGGTGGTGGCGACGGTGACGTCGTTCGCGGTGATCGCCCCGGAGCCGATCCAGAGCTTCGCCAGATTGACCGCGTAGGACTCCGGATTGGCGCAGGCGGTGCCGCCGATCGCCACGCAACGCGCGGTCTGCGCCGCGGTCGCCTGCAGCGCGCTGCCGGTCCAGGTCATCAGCCCGACCTCGATCTGGGCCAGCAGCAGCAGGATGAAAATCCAGCCGATCAGCGCGAATTCCAGCGCCGTCTCGCCGCGCCGCGCGCCACGCCGCCGTGGTTTCTGCAGGTTTTGTATCATTGCAAGCGCACCGTGGCGGTC
>DAICZL010000424.1 GCA_027311165.1 bacterium | reverse complement strand
GACCGCCAGCGTGCAGCCCAGCGACAGCAGCAGCAGCGCCCCCAGGCTGGCGGTTCCAGGATGGGGAGAGGCCGCCAGCGTGGCGAAGGCGGTGCAGGTGGTCAGTGCCGAGAACACCACCGCCCGCGCCGTTGCCGAGCCCAGCATGGACCGCCGCCCGGCCCGCCAGTTCATCACGAAATAAATGTTGAACGACACGCCCACCCCCAGCAGCAGCGGCAGGGCGATGACATTGGCGAAGTTCAGAGGCAGCGGCAGCAGCACCGCGATCAGCACGGTCAGCAGGGAGGAGACCAGCAGCGCGGCCAGTACCAGGGCCGCATCCAGCACCCGCTGCAGTGCCAGCAGCAGGATCAGGGCGATCGCCACCAGCGCCGCCGCCGCTGCGCGGCGGAACGCCTCGATGATGGTCGTGCTGGTCGCCTCGATGGTCACCGCCGATCCCGCCGCCTCGGGCGCCAGGTCCCGCAGCTGTGAAACGAAGGCGCGCAGCCCGGCATCGTCGCGTGCGCCAGGGCGGGCCAGCACCTGCACCCGCACGCGCCCATCCGGCGCCAGCCAGTCGCGGGTGAGTTCGGCGGGAAGGCTTTCGCGGGTCACCGGCCCGGCCTGCAGCGCCTCGCGCAGCGCGGCCAGCGCGCCGGGCAGGAAGCCTGTCAGCGCGGTATCCGCGGCGAGCAGGGTCGCATCCGGCGCGCCGGCCAGCGCGCGCAGATCCGCCCCGATCGCCAGCAGCGGGTGGTTGGCAGCCAGCCCGGACGCGGCATGGTCGATCTGCGCCAGCGCGGCGGTGGCCGCCAGCCGCAGATCCGCAGCCGTGGTGGCTGCCGGCGGCTGGCCCCGCGGGGCCAGGGTGGCCCCCAGCAGATTGGCGGCATCGGCGATCAGGGCCAGTTTGGCCTTCTGATCGTCGGGGACGAAGCTGTCGAGCGTGGTCACCTGTCCCGCCAGCGGCAGCGTCCGCAGTTTTGCCGCCAGCGCATCCGCTGCCGCCGCGTCGGGGGCCAGGATGTCGGCACTGTAGGGGTTCGCCTGCGGCTCCAGGGCCAGGTCGGCCAGGGTGCGCATCGCCTCGGTGGTGGGGTCCTTGGTGTGCAGCGGATCGGAATCGAAGCCCAGCCGCGGCAGCAGTGCCGCCCCGGCCAGCGCGCCGGCCAGATACAGCGCCAGCACCGGCCAGCGCCAGCGGGCCAGCGCCGCATCCAGCGCATGGCCGGCGCGGAACCCGATTTCGGCCGCCTCGCCACGCGGGCGCAGCAGGGTCAGCAAGGCCGGCAGCACGGTCAGGGTGCAGACGAAGGCGATCAGCATGCCGACCCCGGCGATCAGGCCGAGTTCCGCCACGCCGGTGAAATCGGTCGGCACGAAGGCCAGGAATCCCGCCGCCGTCGCCGCCGCCGCGACCAGGATCTGCACCCCCGCCCGCCGCGCCGTCTCGGCCAGCGCCGCCGCGCCGTCGCCCAGATCGTGCCGCGCCTCGCGGTAGCGCATGCAGAACTGGATGGCGAAATCCACGGCGATGCCGACGAACAGGATGGCGAAGGCGACCGAGATCAGGTTCAACGTGCCGACCGCGACCGCGGCGAAGCCGGTGGTCAGCACCAGCCCGAACGTCAGCGTGGCCAGGATCGGCACGATCAGCCGCCAGCTGCGCAGCGCCAGGAACAGCCACAGCACCACCAGCAGGGCGCAGCCGATGGTGCCGGCCAGCGCGCCTTGCGCCACGGTGGCGAATTCCTCGTCGGCCAGCGCGACCGAACCGGTGATGCGTACCCGCGCGAGGCCCTCGCGCACGAAGGGCAGGTTCCCTGCCGCCGCCCGCACCGCGGCGGTCGCGGCACCGCCGGGCTGCAGCGCGGTGTAGTCCAGGCGCGG
>DAICZL010000419.1 GCA_027311165.1 bacterium | reverse complement strand
CCATCAGCGCCTCGGCCGCGCCACTCGATGCCTGTGCCTGTGCCTGTGCCTGTGCCTGTGCCTGTGCCGGCGGTGGCGGCGGCGGTGCCGCCTGCACCGGCGTTGAGACGGGTGCGCTCCAACCGCGGCTGGCGCCGACTGACATGCCCATCAGAGTCTCCTTCACGTTCCACAGCATCGGCGCCAGGGCGACGGTATCGGGCCCGGCGGAGCGATCACGCCTGTCAGACTCCCCTAGGAATGTGAGCATCCGATTAAGCGCCGGCGCGCGGCTGACCCATCCGAGGGGCGGCCGCGCGAACCATGGCCGGGCTGGCAGGACCCGCGCTCTTTCCCGCCCGGAACCGACGGCGGACGGTCCTTGAGCCCCTGCCTGGTCCGGGCGCTGCCCGCGCTTCAGCAGCCGTGGGGTGGCAGCGTCAGATCGGTCAGGGTGCCGGACATGATGAACTGGCCGAAATCCATGTGCAGGTCATCGGCGATGCCGTTATCCCAGTAGCGCATGCCGACTTCGTAATCGGGCTGGTGGGCGCCGGCATCGCGGTCGAAGAAGGCGATGTGCACCCGCGCGCTCGGCAGGTCCGAGAGAATCGGGAACTTCGATTTCTCGGGTGGCATCCAGGCCAGGATGGCGACCGAACTGTCCTGAGCCCCCTGGTCCACCGTGCCGTCGAACAGCGGCACGGCCAGGAATTTCTTGCCCTCGCGGGCGGCGGCCAGCAGGGCCTCGGTGTGCATCGTGGGCAGCAGCGTGCCTTCGGGCAGTTTCTTGGTCATCACCTGCGGCAGGCTGTAGGTGGCCTCGCCCGGCCCGCCGGTGCGTTCCAGTTTCGCCTCGCCCTGGGTTTCGCTGGTCACCGCGGTGTCGGTGGTCTGGCGCATGTGGAAACGCATCGACAATCCGTCCTTGGATTCCCAGGTGACATAGTCGGTCACCAACTGGATGTCCTGGCCGTCGCGGTTGGTCATCGTCATCTGCAGGCGCTGGCGGGTGGCCCAGCCGTCGCAGGCATCGATCACTTCATAGGCCATCTGCCCGCCGGCACCGACCACGTCGCCGCCGCGCGAGGATTCCAGGCTGAGCTTGTAGAGCGCCCGATGCGCCGCCGGTTCCATGGCCTGCGCGGGGGCGGCCGGCCAGGTCGCTGCCACGGCGAGGGCGAGGCAGCCGGCGGCAATCGTCGGACGAAAGGTCAGCCTGGCGCCGATTCGCATCATGCAGCTCCGCTTGCGGTGTCTGGCGAACATAGGAAGGACCGGCCGATAGCGCTAGCGGGACGGAAGAGGGGAAATTTTCACGCTGGTTGACGCGTTATTCGCGCAGCAAGCATCTGAAATAACGCAATAAATGCTGACGCTCTGCATTAGTCCCGTGTTAACTATTTGATGAGGTCGAGCGACGCATCCGGCCGCATCGGCGGATCGGGACAATACGGCCAGAGACGCAGCGCAGGAACAATCCTGGAACAATCGGCGGAGGCGGCAATGGCGAGCATGAAGAACAAGGTGAAACCGGCGGAACGGCACGCCCTGGCGGGGCGGGAGGCGCCGCTGGTGGTGGTGTGCGAGGACCATCACGGCCCCGGCCCCTCGATCGCCGGGCTGTGCGAGCGGCTGGGCATGCGGGTCGAGACCCTGACCGGCTCGCCCCGGCTGTTCGAGATCCTGCACTACATGCAGCCGGCCGCGGTGATCTCGGCCATCGTGCTGCGCGAGCAGGACGGCTTCGATGTGATGAAGATGGTCGCCGGCTACCATCGCGATCTGCCGCTGCTGATGCTGACCGGCGATGATCCGATCCTGCAGGGCGCAGTGGATGCGATCGAGGAGGCCTGGCAACTCACCAATGTCTGGCGGCTGGAGGGTGTGGCGAGTGTCGGCACGATCCAGGGCTTCCTGGCCAGCAATGCGGTGATCGATCCCGGTCCGGAATATAGCGTGCCGGGCAGGGCGGACCGCAGCGGTGTGGACTGCAACCTGGCCTGAACGGACCGGGGCGATGGACGCAACGGGGCGATCGCGGCGGGGCTGGCGGCAATTCCGGGCGCGGAGGGTGCCGAGAGAACCCGATGGTCGTCCTTCCCGGCGGCGCTGAGCGTCGATCCCCAGCGGGCTTCGGCCCACTGGTCGCAGCGCGTGGCAATGGCGGTGGCGCCATCCTGACATCGCAGCCGGCCCGGGCTCATCGGAGCCGGATCGGGTGCGAGCAGGATGGCGGGATGCCGCCGGGGGAAGGCCGGTCCTTGCCGGCGCCACGGCCACAGGGAAGGCTTCTCGTTGCCTTCAGCTCCCCACAGGGCTGCCCTGGGGGGTGGAGACGGATGGTTCAGCCG
>DAICZL010000416.1 GCA_027311165.1 bacterium | reverse complement strand
GCGACTGGTCGGAGGAGACTTCGAGCACCCGCAGCGGTGCCGTGGTGTTGGTGGCGGTGGCGAGGGACATCAGGCGCCGGGCACTAGCCGATCGGGCCGGGGTTGGCAAATGCCCTCGCCTGGGGGCTGGAGGGCGGATCGGGGCGCGGTGCGGAGCCGCGGCAAGGCCGGAGGGTTGCGCCCTCCGGACTCCCCTCTGGACTCACACTGGACTCCCCTTGGGGCCTTGGCCACGGACCCCTTCCGTCGGGGGGGTGTCCGACCCGTGCCCGTGCACCGGGGCCGATCGCCTGCTATGCCGCCGGCGGCCGGCGCAGCAGCTGCGCGAACTCCTTGCGGAACTTCACCACCTTCGGGGCGATCACCGCCCGGCAATACCCGGCATAGGGATTGCGGGCATAATAATCCTGATGCTCCGGCTCGGCCGGGTAGAACGCCTCCAGCGCCACCAGCTGGGTGACCAGCGGCGCGTCCCACAGACCGGCCTGCTCGATCTCGGCCATCACCGCCCGGGCGGTCGCCTGCTGCTCGGGCGTGTGGAACAGGATGATCGAGCGGTACTGGGTGCCGACATCATGGCCCTGCCGGTCCTTCGTGGTCGGGTCGTGCAGCGTGAAGAACAGCCGCAGCAGATCGGCATAGCTCAGCGCCGCCGGCTCGAAGCTCACCTGCACCACCTCGGCGTGCCCGGTCCGCCCGGTGCAGACCTGGGCGTAGCCAGGATTGGCCAGCTGCCCGCCGGCATAGCCGGAAACCACGCTGCGCACCCCGGCCAGATCGCGCAGCACCGCATCCAGGCACCAGAAGCAGCCGCCGCCCAAGGTCGCCTGCTCGGTCGTCGTCGGTTCCGCCATCACCCTCTCCCCTGATTGGTTCCGATCAGTAGGTGGCGCGGCCGCCGGAGATATCAAACACCGCGCCGGTACTGAACGAGCATTCCTCGCTGGCCAGCCAGCACACCAGGGCCGCCACCTCGTCCACCGTGCCGAACCGGCCGAGCGGGATCTTCGACAGCATGAAGCCGATATGCGCCTCGGTCATCTGGTCGAAGATCGGCGTGCGCACCGCCGCCGGCGTCACGCAGTTCACCCGGATCTCGGTCTTGGCCAGCTCCTTGCCGAGCGATTTGGTGAGCCCGATCACCGCCGCCTTCGAGGTGCTGTAGGCCGAGGCGTTCGGGTTGCCCTCCTTGCCGGCGATCGAGGCGATGTTGACGATCCGTCCGTAGCCGCCCGCCAGCATCCGCGGCACCACGGCGCGGTTGCAATAGAACACCGCGTTGACATTCACCTCCATCACCTGCCGCCAGGCCTCGATGGGATAGTCCCAGGTGGTGGCGTTGGGGCCGGTGATGCCGGCGGAGGCGACCAGGATGTCCAGCCGGCCGAATGCGGCGAGGGTGGCGGCGGCGGCGGCGTCCACCGCCGCGGCATCCGCGAGATCGAGCGGGATGGTCTGGACCATCTCGCCGATCCGTGCCGCCGCCTGCGCGAGCCCGGCCTGGTCGCGGTCCCACAGGCTGACGCTGGCGCCCTCGGCGGCGAGCCGGGCGGCGATCGCGAGACCGATGCCCGAGGCAGCGCCGGTGATGACGGCGCTGCGGCCGTGGAAACGTGCGGTGTCTGCCATTTGTCCCTGCTCCCGTGGCGGCGGTGTCCTGGCCGGTCCTGGCGGTTCACCCGTATCGGGTCCCATTCAAACCCTACCGGTCCGCCGGCGTCAAAGAGCGCAGGGCCGGTCGGCGGCCGGGCCGGTGTCGGCTTCGCGGGTTCGGATTAAGGCCGAAGGGCTCCGCCCTTCGGAAACCCGCTGGGGCCCCAGACCCGTACTTGCGGGGAGTACTGCTCGGGGATTGCCGGTTCCGCTGGCCGCTACCGCACCTGCACCGCCGCCGATACCGCGGCGCCGTCGGCATCCAGCACGCTCACCCGGTAGAAGCCCGGCCCCGCGGGGGTCCAGCTGGCCTGGCGGAACGCGGCCTCGGCGGGGATCGGCGCGCCATCCACCAGGAAGCTCAGCGGCCGGCGGCCGCCCATGGCGCGGATGGTGACCGTGCCGGCTTCGGCCAGCACCGCGCCTGGCGGGGGGAACAGCAGCCGC
>DAICZL010000407.1 GCA_027311165.1 bacterium | reverse complement strand
TCCCTCTGGGCGTCCCTCTGGGCGTCCCTGGGCGCATCCCTCTGGGCATCCCTGTGCGCATCCCTCTGGGCGCCCAGAGGGATGCGCACAGGGATGCCCAGAGGGATGCGCCCAGGGACGCCCAGAGGGACGCCCAGAGGGACGCCCAGAGGGGCGCCCAGAGGGGTGCGCACAGGAGCGTCCAGAGGGGCCCGCTAAGGGGCGAGAACCTTGAGCACGGGGCAGGCGGGCGCGCCGGGCGCCGCGGGTTCGCTCGCACCGGGCCGCGAACCGCCCGCTGCGATGCAGGCGGACGCGCCGGGCGCGCTCCGCCCGGGCGGCCGGCTGGTGGTGATCGGGCTCGGCCCCGGCGCGGCCGACCTCACCGCCCCGCGCGCGGCCTCGGCGCTGGCCGCCTGCGGCGACCTGTTCGGCTATGGCCCCTATCTCGACCGGGTGCCGGCGCGGCCTGGCCAGACCCGCCACGTCTCGGACAACCGCGCGGAGCTGGCGCGGGCGCGCGACGCGCTGGCGCTGGCCGCCACCGGGCGCGCGGTGGCGCTGGTCTCGGCCGGCGATGCCGGGGTGTTCGCCATGGCGAGCGCGGTGTTCGAGGCGGTGGAAGCCGGTCCGGCGGCCTGGCGCGGGCTGGAGATCGAGGTGGTGCCGGGCATTTCCGCCCTGCTCGCCGCCGCCGCCCGGCTGGGCGCACCGCTCGGGGGGGATTTCTGCGCGCTGTCGCTGTCGGACAACCTCAAACCCTGGACGGTGGTCGCCAGCCGGCTGACCGCCGCCGCCGGGGCGGGGTTCGTGCTGGCGCTGTACAATCCGCGTTCGAACGCCCGGCCGTGGCAATTGGCCGCCGCCTTCGACCTGCTGCGGCCGATCCTGCCGGCGAGCGTGCCAGTGGTGTTCGCCACCGCGATCAGCCGGGCCGAGGAGCGCGTGGAGATCGCCACCCTGGCCAGCGCCGGGCCCGAGCGCGCCGACATGCGCACCCTGGTGCTGATCGGCACCGCGGCGACCCGGCAGATCGCCCGCTCTGGCGCCCCGCCCTGGATCTACACCCCGCGCCGGGTGGCACCGTGATCGGCCTCGCGCCCGGCGCCGTCTTGCGCCTCGCGCTATGCGGGATCCTGCGCCTTGCGCCCCGCGAGACCGGGCATTTCGCGCCCGGCGCGGTCCTGTGTCTCCTGCCAGGCGCGGTAGCGGTGATCGAGCCAGGCCAGCGCCGCCGCGACATCCGCCACAGTCTCGGCGCCCCCCCCCCGCCCCCCGGGCGCGGGCTGCGCAACCATCACCACCGGCAGGCCGAGCGCGCGCGCGGCCTCGAGCTTGGCCTCGCTCGCGCCGCCGCCGGCGTTCTTGGTCACCAGCACCTCGATCCGGTGGTGTTCCAGCAGCGCCTGCTCCTGCGCCGCGGCGAACGGGCCGCGCGCCAGGATCAGCGTGGTGTCGCGCGGCAGGGAGGACGGCGGCGGCGCCTCGATCGCGCGCAGCAGATACCGGTGCCAGGGCGCGGCGGCGAACGGGGCGAGATCCTGGCCGCCGGTGGTCAGGAACACGCGCCGCGTCGTGGGGCCGAGTGCCGCGGCGGCTTCCGCCAGATCCGCGACCTCGGTCCAGCGGTCGCCCGGGCGGGGCTGCCAGGGCGGGCGGCGCAGCGCCAGCAGATCAACGCCGGCGGCGCGCGCGGCGGTCTCGGCATGGGCGCTGATCCGCGCGGCGAAGGGATGGGTGGCATCGATCAGCGCCGCGAAGCGCCCGGCGCGCAGAAAGGCCGCCAGCCCCTCGGCGCCGCCGAAGCCGCCGCTGCGGCTGGGCAGTGGCTGGGGCAGCGGCCGGCTGGTGCGGCCGGCCAGCGAGAGCATCGCCCGGAAGCGCGGATCGCCGGCCAGCGCCCGGCCCAGCGCCGCCGCCTCGGTCGTGCCGCCCAGCACCAGCAGGTTCATCACGTGGGGTCCGCTCCATGACCGGCGCCGCCGATGCCGGGGCGCGCTGGCTCACCATCGTGGGAATCGGCGAGGACGGTGTAGAGGGTCTTGCCGCCGCGGCGCGCGCGCGCCTGGCCGAGGCGCGGCTGGTGGTGGGCGGGGCGCGCCACCTGGCACTGGCCGCGAAGCTGATCCGAGGCGAGACGCGCGCCTGGCCGAGCCCTCTGACCGACGCTTTCCCGGCGATCCTGGCGCGGCGGGGCGAGAGGGTGGTGGTGCTGGCCTCGGGCGATCCCGGCTGGTTCGGCATCGCCGCCGCGCTGCGCCGGCTGGTGCCGGCCGGGGAGACGCTGTGCC
>DAICZL010000406.1 GCA_027311165.1 bacterium | reverse complement strand
GTCGTGATGGGCTGCTGGACCGACCGCTGAGCGTCCGGGCGGGCGCCTGGGGGCCGGGGGCGGGCTGGCCGTGAGGGCGGCGGCCGGAGCCCAGACCGCTCGGGCTCACGCGCCGGGACGTTCCTTCGACGGTCTGCCCTTGTTGACCCGCTCGCGCAGTTCCTTGCCAGCCTTGAAGAACGGCACCGCCTTGGCGTCCACCGGTACCGCCTCGCCGGTGCGCGGATTGCGCCCGGTGCGGGCCTGGCGCCGCTTGACGGTGAACGCGCCGAAGCCGCGCAATTCCACCCGCTCGCCGCGCGACAGGGCGGTGGTGATCTCGTCGAAAATGGTGGCGACGATCAGATCGACGTCCCGGCTGGTCAGATGCGGATTGGCGGAGGACAGCTCGGCGATCAGTTCCGATTTGGTCATGGCGCGAACCCCGGGACGCTATTCCCGATCAGGCTGCCAGACCGCCCAGGCCCCGTCAAGCGTAACCCATTGCGATAGAAAGCTTTTCCAAACTGCCCCGAGACTCGCCCCGAATGCGCGCTGGACCAGGCTGCGGGTCGTCAGATCGCGGACCGGCAGATCGACGTCGATGCTCTTCTCGCTGGCGAGCCAGGCCCGCGCCTCGCTCTCTCCGCCGATCGCATCCACCAGGCCGAGCTTCAGCGCCTGCCGCCCGGTATAGGCCCGCCCGTCGGCGAGCTTGCGCACCGCGTCGGGGTCCATGTGGCGGCCGGCGGCGACCATCTGCACGAACTGATCGTACATGTCGTTGACCAGGCCCTGCAGCACCGCGCGTCCCTCCGGACTCAGCGGATGGGTCAGGCTGGGCTGGTCCTTGAGCGGGCCGGAGACGATGGTCACGGCGCCGATGCCCAGCTTGTCGAGCAGACCGCCCACCTCGCTGGTCTGCAGCAGCACCCCGATCGAGCCGGTCAGCGTCGCCTCGCGGGCGAAGATGCGCGCGGCCGGCACCGCGATCATGTACCCGGCCGAGGCCGCGAGCCCGCCCATCACCACCACTACCGGCTTCACCGCGGCGACCCGGGCGATGGCGTCATGCAGGCTTTCCCCGCCGGCGACGCTGCCGCCGGGGCTGTTGATGGCCACGATCAGCGCGGCCGCGGAGGCATCGGTGGCGAGCGCCCTCACCTGCCGGACCAGGTCGCGATCCTCGATGATCAGGCCACTGACGCTGAGCCGCACGACGGATGGGCGGAGCGCCACCAGCCCCTCCTGGCCGCTCAGCGCCACCAGCACCGCCAGCACCAGCGCCAGGACCGCCACCAGCCGCCAGACGAACAAGCGGCGCTTGAGGCGCCGCCTGTCCACCAGCAGGTCACTTTCCAGGCTCATCGCACCAGGCTCATCGCGCCCGTCCCGCGTTCTGCGCCCCCGCGCGTTCAGCTGTTCTCGGTCTGCGCCTGCTGGTTGCGCCGGCGGATCGCCGCCCCCAGGATGTCACCAAGCGAAGCGCCGCTGTCGGAACTGCCGAACTCGACCATCGCCTGCTTCTCCTCCTCGACTTCCTTGCCCTTGATGGTCAGGGACAGCTTGCGCGAGGCGCGGTCGACGGCGGTGATCTTGGCATCCACCTTCTCGCCCACGGCGAAGCGGTCCGGGCGCTGGTCGGATTTGTCGCGGGCCAGTTCGGCGCGGCGGATGAAGCCGCCGAGCACGTCGTTGACCAGCACCTCGATGCCGTTGGCCTGCACCGCGGTCACCACGCAGGTCACGACATCGCCCTTGTGCACGCTGTCCAGCACCCCGGCCGCCGGGTCGGCGTGCAGCTGCTTGATGCCGAGGCTGATGCGCTCCTTCTCGACATCGACATCGAGCACCTTGGCCTTGACCACGTCGCCCTTGGTGTATTTGGCCATGGCGAGCTCGCCCGGCTCGTCCCAGGACAGGTCGGACATGTGCACCATGCCGTCGATATCCACCGACAGGCCGACGAACAGGCCGAATTCCGTGATGTTGCGGATTTCGCCCTCGACCTCGGAGCCGACCGGGTGCTCGTCGACGAACTGTTCCCAGGGATTGCGGCTGACCTGCTTCAGGCCGAGCGAGATGCGCCGCTTGCCGCTGTCCACGTCCAGCACCATCACCTCCACCTCCTGGCTGGTGGCGACGATCTTGCCGGGATGGACGTTCTTCTTGGTCCAGGACATCTCCGAGACGTGCACCAGGCCTTCCACGCCGGGCTCGAGCTCGACGAAGGCGCCGTAATCGGTGATGTTGGTGACGCGGCCGCTGTATTTGGCGCCCGGCGGGTATTTCGCCGCCACACCCTCCCACGGATCGGCCTCGAGCTGCTTCATGCCGAGGCTGATGCGCTGGGTTTCCGGGTTGAAGCGGATCACCTGCACCTTCACCGCCTGGCCGATCTGCAACGCCTCGGAGGGGTGGTTGATGCGCCGCCAGGCGATGTCGGTCACGTGCAGCAGGCCATCGACGCCGCCCAGATCGACGAACGCGCCGTAATCGGTGATATTCTTCACCACCCCGTCCAGGATCATGCCTTCCTTGAGGCCCTGGATCAGCTCGCTGCGCTGCTCGGCGCGGGTCTCTTCCAGCACGGCGCGGCGGGAGACCACGATGTTGCCGCGGGCGCGGTCCATCTTCAGGATCTGGAAGGGCTGCGGGCTGCCCATCAGCGGGCCGACATCGCGCACCGGGCGGATATCGACCTGGCTGCCCGGCAGGAACGCGACCGCCCCGCCGAGATCGACGGTGAAGCCGCCCTTGACCCGGCCATAGATGGTGCCGGTGACGCGCTGCTGGCCCTCGAACGCCTTTTCCAGATTGGTCCAGGCCTCCTCGCGCCGCGCCTTCTCGCGCGAGAGCACGATCGAGCCGTCACGGTCCTCATAACGCTCGACATACAGCTCGATCAGGTCGCCGGGCTTCACCTCGGGCTTGGCGCCGGGGGGGCCGAATTCCTTGAGCGCGACGCGTCCCTCGCTCTTGAGGCCGACATCGACGATGGCGAATTCCTCGGTCAGGCGCAGCACGCGGCCGGTGACGACCGAGCCGTCGAAGCCGGTGTCGCGACCGAGCGTTTCGTCGAGCAGCGAGGCGAAATCCTCGCCCGCGAAATGATCGGCCGGATGGGCGAGGGCAGTGGCGGTGGATGCCATGTGTGGGTGTGTTTCCGGGGCGGCCGGGTCTGGCCGCGGTCTGCGCGTCCCGCCTCATGCGTGACACGACTGACCCACGCCCAAGGGATCCCCGGGCGGGGCTGGTTGCAATTACCGCGCAGTCATACGCATTGGCGCGGCGGAGTGCAAGGCGCCACCGCCCGGCAACCGCGCCACCGGCGGCCTCGCCCCGCCGCGCCGCCGCCGCCCCCCCTCTGGAGCAGCCGCGCGGCGTTGGCGCCTGACCGGGTTTCCCGTATAGACGAGGTCTTCCCAAAAGCGCGAGACCGCCATGGACGCCAGCGCCGCCGACCCCGTGACCGACCGCTTCGCCGCCGCGCGCAGCCGGATGGTGGATGGGCAGTTGCGACCCAACCGGGTCAACGATCCGCGCATCCTGGCCGCCATGCGGACGCTGCCGCGTGAGCGCTTCCTGCCCGCCTCGCTCGCCCCGCTGGCCTATGCCGACGCCGAGGTGAAGCTGCCCTCCGGTCGCCCGATGCTGGCGCCGCTCGCACTGGCGCGGCTGATCCAGCTGGCCGCACCGCGTGCCGGCGAACAGGCGCTGGTGGTGGGCGCCGGCACCGGCTACGGCGCCGCCGTGCTGGCGGCCTGCGGCGTGCGGGTCAGCGCGCTGGAACAGGACCCGGCGCTGCTGGCCCTGGCGCGGCCGGTTCTGGCGGCGCTGGCGCCCGCGGTGAGGCTGATCGCCGGCCCGCTCGCCGCCGGCCAGGCACCGGGCGCGCCCTGGGACATCGTGCTGATCGAGGGCGCGGTGGACGCGATTCCCGGGTCGATCGCCGCCCAACTGCGCCAGGATGGCGGCCGGCTGGTGACGGTACTGGCCGGCCGGGATGGGATGGGACGCGCGGTGCTGGCGGAAGCGACGGCGCTGGGACTGGCGGTGCAGCCCGCATTCGACTGCACCGCCGCGCGGATCCCCGAGCTGATCGCCCCGCCGCAGTTCGTGTTCTAGGCTCTGGACTCATTTGATCCAGAAGGTGAGCAAAGCGGCGAGGCAGATGCCTGCGAGGAAATTTCTTGCGGTTTTGTCGTATCGGGTAGCGATGCCGCGCCAGTCTTTGATGCGGCAGAAGGCGCGCTCGATGATGT
>DAICZL010000405.1 GCA_027311165.1 bacterium | reverse complement strand
ACATCATCGAGCGCGCCTTCTGCCGCATCAAAGACTGGCGCGGCATCGCTACCCGATACGACAAAACCGCAAGAAATTTCCTCGCAGGCATCTGCCTCGCCGCTTTGCTCACCTTCTGGATCAAATGAGTCCAGAGCCTAGCCGGGGACCAGCATGCCCAGCGCCGCCGCCCCCATCACCGCCGTCGCGATCCAGCCCAGGACGATCACCGGGCGGCGGGCGGTATAGTCCCCCATCACCGAACGCCGCGAGGCCAGCAGGATGATCACCACCATCAGCGGCACGGCGACCACCCCGTTGATGACCGCGCTCCAGAACAGCGCCTTCATCGGGCTGATCGGCGAATATTGGATCCCGAGCCCGGCGAGCACGCTGACGGCGATCACGCCATAGAATCCGCGGGCATCGCGCGGCCGGCGCTCCAGGCCCCAGTTCCACCCGGCCGCCTCCGACAGCGCATAGGCCGCAGAGCCCGCGAGCACCGGCACGCCGATCATGCCGACACCGAGAATGCCGAGGGCGAACACCACATAGGCGAATTCCCCGGCGAGCGGACGCAGCGCGCTCGCGGCCTGGGCAGCCGTGGCGATCTCGGTGATCCCGGCCGCGTGCAGCGTCACCGCGGTCGCCAGGATGATGAAATAGGCGGTGATGTTGGAATAGAACATCCCGCTCCAGGTATCCCAGCCGATGCGCCGCAATTCGCCGGCGGCGGCAGGCGCGTCGCCCACCAGCGGCGCCGCACCGGGCCGGATGCGCATGTCCTCGACCTCCTCGGAGGCCTGCCAGAAGAACAGATAGGGGCTGATGGTCGTGCCGAACACACCCAGTACCACGGTGGCGGCCTGGGCGTTCGGCGTGAACCGGGGCCACACCGTCCGCAGCGCCACCTCCCACCACGGCACATGGACCGTGAACAGCACCAGGGCATAGGACAGCAGCGACAGCGTCAGCCATTTCAGGAAATGCACATAGCGGTGGTAGGGCACCAGCACCTGCAGCAGCAGCGTCGACAGCACGAACACCGCCGTCATCAGATGGCGGTCGATGCCGCTGACCAGTTCCGCCACCTCGCCCATCGCCGCGACATCGGCGGCGATGTTGAGCGTGTTGGCGATCAGCAGCAGCAGCACGACCCCCAGCAGCACCACCGGCGGGAAGCTGGTCTTGATGTTGGCGGCCAGTCCCTTCCCGGTGACCCGGCCGATCCGCCCGCACATCGACTGGACCGCCGCCATCAGGGGCAGCGCCAGCGGCATCGTCCAAAGCATGTTCAGGCCGAACTGGGCGCCAGCCTGGGAGTAGGTGGCGATCCCGCTCGGATCGTCATCGGCGACGCCGGTGATCAGCCCGGGCCCGATCCGCGCCAGCGGATGCTCGCGCACGCGGCCCCATAACAGGCGCAACACGCGCAGCCGGTCCTTGCCATCCGCTTGCAGGCGCATGAGTTCCACTTTCGGTTCGAACGACGCCGTCACGCGAGGCGACCAGCACCGGGGCGGACCGGCCTGCCATGGGGACGCCGATCCCTCCCCTTCGCAAGCCGCCCACGTCGCAAGCCGCTCACGTCGCAAGCCGCTCACGTCGCGAGCCGCCCACATCGCGAGCCGCCCACATCGCAAGCCGCTCACGTCGCAGCCCGGGGGTCGAGCGGACCGGACAGCACCAGCAAGAGCGGTCAGTGAGAGCCTATCCGGCAAGCAGGAGTCAAGCCGGCGGGCGGACCGCAGGCCGCTCCGCCCGGGGGATGATCCGATCGCACCGCTCTGTCCTGCCGGCCCCGGGGCAGGCGATGGACCCGGTTCCGCCCGATGTGCCCGCCAAGGCTGCGCCTTGTTCTTTCCGGGCCCGGTGGTATAGCGCCGGCCGATGGTCCCCGCCCCTCCGATCGTGCTGCAGGTTCTGCCCTCGCTCGGCAGCGGCGGCGTCGAGCGCGGCACGATCGAGATCGCCGCCGCCATCGCCGCCGCCGGCGCCACGTCCCTGGTCGCCTCCGCCGGCGGGCGGCTGGTGCCCGAGATCGCGCGCGCCGGCGGGCGCCATGTCTGCCTGCCGCTCGCCACCAAGAACCCGCTCGGCATCTGGCGCAATGCCCACCGCCTCACCGGGCTGATCGGCGCCGAGCGCGTCGGCATCGTCCATGCCCGCTCGCGCGCTCCGGCCTGGTCGGCGCTGCTGGCGGCGCGGCGGACGGGGGTGCATTTCGTCACCACCTATCACGGCGCCTATGGCGAGGACCTGCCGTTCAAGCGCCGCTACAACGCGGTGATGGCGATGGGCGAGCGGGTGATCGTCGCCAGCCGCTTCATCGCCGAGCTGGTCGCCGCCCGCCACGGCGTCGGCGCCGACCGGCTGCGGCTGATCCCGCGGGGCATCGATCCCGCGCTGTTCGATCCGGACGCGCTCTCCCCCGCGCGCACCTTGCGCCTGGCGGATCAGTGGCGCCTGCCGCCGGGGGCAAAGGTGGTCGTGCGGCCGGGCCGGCTGACCCGCCGGAAGGGCCAGGCGCTGCTGATCGAGGCGCTGGCGCGGCTGGCGCGGGGCGATGTGATCGCGGTGCTGGTGGGCGCGGATCAGGGCCGCCACCGCTATGCCGAGGCGCTGCGCCTGCAGGCGGAGCGCCTGGGCGTCTCGGCCAGGCTGCGCTTCGCCGGCGACTGCGCCGACATGCCGGCGGCGCTGGCGCTCGCGGATCTGGTGGTCAGCGCCTCGCTCGCGCCGGAAGCCTTCGGCCGGGTGGTGATCGAGGCGCAGGCGATGGCCCGGCCGGTGATCGCCTCCGCCCATGGCGGGGCCGCCGAGACCATCCGCGATGGCCAGACCGGCTGGCTGATTCCCCCCGGCGATGCGGCCGCCCTGGCGCGGGCGATCGAGGCGGCGCTGTCGCTGCCGGCGGAGCAGCGCCTGGCGATCGGCGAGCGGGCGCGCGCGGCGGTGCGGGCGGACTACACCACCGCGGCGATGCAGCGCGCCACGCTCGAGGTCTATCGCGAGCTGGCCTTGTGAGCCGGATCCTGGTGATCAAGCTGGGCGCGCTCGGCGATTTCGTGCAGGCTTTCGGCCCGTTCGCGGCGATCCGGGCGCGGCATCCGGCGGCACGGATCACCCTGCTCACCACCCCGCCCTTCGCGGCACTGGCCGCCCTTGCGCCCTGGTTCGACGCGGTGGCGCTGGACCACCGGCCGGCGGCCTGGAACCTGCCCGGGCTGTGGCGGCTGCGCCGGCGGCTGCGCGGCTTCGATTTCGTCTATGATCTGCAGACCTCCTCGCGGTCCTCGCGCTATTTCCGCCTGGCGGGCCGGCCCGGCTGGTCGGGCATCGCGTCGGGGGCCAGCCATCCGCACGCCAATCCCGGCCGCGATGGCATGCATACCTGGGAGCGCCAGCGCGAGCAGCTCGCCATGGCCGGAATCAGCCATTTCCCGCCTCCCGAACTCGGCTGGCTGGCCAGGCCGGCGCCGAGCCTCGCGCTGCCCGCCCGGTTCGCGCTGCTGGCGCCGGGGGCGGCGGCGCACCGGCCGGCCAAGCGCTGGCCCGCCGAGCGCTTCGGCGCCCTGGCCGCCCTGCTGGTGGAACGCGGGCTGACCCCGGTGGTGATCGGCACCGCCGCCGAGGCGCCGCTCGCGGCTGTGATCCTCGCCGCCTGTCCGCAGGCCGTCGATCTGACCGGCCGCACCGCGATGGTCGAGCTCGGTCCGATCGCCGCCCGCGCTTCACTCGCGGTCGGCAACGACACGGGGCCCATGCATCTGGCGGCGGCGCTGGGCTGCCCGTGCCTGGTGCTGTTCTCGGGCGAGAGCGACCCGGCGCTCACCGCCCCGCGCGGCCCGGCGGGGGAGTGGCCCGCGGTGCTGCGCGAGGATGATCTGGCGGCGCTGCGGCTGGAGAGGGTTGTCGCGGCGCTGCCGGCTTGGCATTGAGACGGCAAGCCCGGGCGCTTCGCCCCTGGACCCCACGAAGGACAAGCCCTTAGAACCCGTCCCCAGGGGGTAGCCTCCAGCAAAAGGGGTCTGGGGCCGCGGCCCCAGCGGGATTGCAAAGGGCGGAGCCCTTTGGCCTTGCCGTCCATCACCAGAGAGTATGCCGCATGCCCGCCATCACCCTGCCCGACGCTTCCGTGCGCCAGTTCGACGCGCCCGTGACCGGCGCGGCGCTAGCCGCCGCGATCGGCCCTGGGCTCGCCCGCGCCGCGCTGGCGATGAAGCTCGACGGTCGGCTGGTCGATCTCGCCACGCCGATCGAACGGGACGCCGCGGTGGTGTTCATCACCCGCCGCGACCCCGAGGCGCTGGAGCTGATCCGCCACGACGCCGCCCATGTGCTGGCCGAGGCCGTGCAGTCGCTCTATCCCGGCACCCAGGTCACCATCGGCCCGTCGATCGACAACGGCTTCTATTACGATTTCGCCCGCAACGAGCCGTTCACGCCCGAGGATTTCCCGGCGATCGAGGCCAGGATGCGCGAGATCATCGCGGCCAACGCCGCCTTCGAGCGCCAGGTGATCGACCGCGAGGAGGCGATCGGCTTCTTCCAGGCGCGCGGAGAGAAATACAAGGCGCAGCTGATCCAGGACCTGCCGGTCTCCGAGACGATCACGCTGTACCGCCAGGGCGACTGGATCGACCTGTGCCGCGGCCCGCACATGCGCACGACCGGCGATGTCGGCACCGCATTCAAGCTGATGAAGGTCGCCGGCGCCTATTGGCGGGGCGATCACCGCAACGCCATGCTGAGCCGCATCTACGGCACCGCCTGGCGCGACCAGAAGGAGCTCGACGCCTATCTGACCCAGCTCGAGGAAGCCGAGAAGCGCGACCACCGCCGCATCGGCCGCGAGATGGACCTGTTCCACCTGCAGGAGGAAGCGCCGGGCAGCGTGTTCTGGCACGCCCCGGGCTGGCGGCTGTACCGCACCGTCGAAGCCTATATGCGCCGGCGGCTGGACGCGGCCGGCTACCAGGAGGTGCGCACCCCCCAGCTGGTCGATCGGGCGTTGTGGGAAGCCTCCGGCCACTGGGAGAAGTTCCGCGAGCACATGTTCATCGCCCGCGTCGAGGAAGAAGACCGGGTGCTCGCGCTCAAGCCGATGAACTGCCCCTGCCATGTGCAGATCTTCCGCCACGGCCTGCGCAGCTATCGTGAACTGCCGCTGCGCATGGCCGAGTTCGGGTCCTGCCACCGCTACGAACCCTCGGGCGCGCTGCACGGCATCATGCGGGTGCGCGCCTTCACCCAGGACGATGCGCATATCTTCTGCACCGAGGCGCAGATCGCCCCCGAGACGGTGCGCTTCGTGGAATTGCTCGCCTCGGTCTATCGCGATTTCGGCTTCGCCAGCTTCCAGGTGAAGTTCAGCGACCGTCCGCCGGTGCGTGCCGGGTCCGACGAGACCTGGGACCGCGCCGAGGCGGCGCTGCGGGAAGCCTGTGCGATCGCGGGGGTGGACTATGTGCTCAATCCCGGCGAGGGCGCGTTCTACGGCCCAAAGCTGGAATTCGTGCTGCGCGACGCGATCGGGCGGGACTGGCAGTGCGGCACGCTGCAGGTGGATTTCGTGCTGCCCGAGCGGCTGGACGCGGAGTATGTGGGCGAGGACAGCCGCCGCCACCGGCCGGTGATGCTGCACCGCGCCATCCTGGGCAGCTTCGAGCGGTTCCTCGGCATTCTGATCGAACAATATGCCGGCCGCTTCCCGCTCTGGCTCGCCCCGGTGGGGGTGGTGGTGGCGACCATCGTCTCGGACGCCGATGGCTATGCCGCCGAGGTGGCGACGGCGCTGCGCGGGGTCGGGATCGCCACCGGGGTCGATCTGCGCAACGAGAAGATCACCCTGAAGATCCGCGAGCACAGCCTGGCGCATGTGCCGGTGCTGGCGGTGGTGGGGCGGAGGGAAGCCGAGACCGGCAG
>DAICZL010000404.1 GCA_027311165.1 bacterium | reverse complement strand
CATCCGAACCGCCCCCCCCTGCCCCGCCGGGGGACGCGAGGGGGCGCCCGGGCGCGGCAGCCCCCGGCGATCCGCCCGGTCAGCGCACGCCGCGCTCCCTGCCCCAGCGGCCGAAATTCTGGCGCACCAGGATCCCCACCCCCAGAAACGCCCAGCCGATCAGCACCACCGCGATCCCCACCAGGATCAGCCCGCGTATCCCGCTGCGCTCCTCGTGCCGGCGGCGCTTTTCGTCCTCGATCTGGAGCTGCTCGATGAAATCCGGCTTGTCCGGGTCGGCCATCGCCCAGCCTCCGTTCAGGAATTGAGGTCGGCGAAGCGCCGGCCGGACGCAGCGAGATCGGCCAGCAGCGCCGCCGGCCGCCAGCCGGCGCCCCAGCGTGCATGCAGCGCCTCGGCGCGCGCCAGCATCGCCGGCAGGCCGATCCGGTCGGCCTCATACAGCGGCCCGCCGCGCCAGGCGGGGTAGCCATAGCCGTGCACCAGCACCAGGTCGATATCGGAGGGGCGGGCGGCGATCCCCTCCTCCAGCACCCTGGCCGCCTCGTTCACCATCGCGGTCAGCACGTTGTCGCGGATCTCGGCATCCGGGACGGCGCGGCGGGGGATCCCCCGCGCGGCCGAGGCACGGGCCACCAGCGCCGTCACCTCCGGATCCTCCAGCCGCTTGCCGTCGCGGTGCAGATACCAGCCGGCGCCGGTCTTCTGGCCGAAACGGCCCTGTTCGCACAGCCAGTCGGCCACCGGCACGTAGCGCTCCGCCGGATCGCGGCGGGCGGCCTGGCGGCGGCGCTCGGCCCACAGGATGTCGAGCCCGGCCAGATCGGCGACCGCGAACGGGCCCATGGCAAACCCGTCCTGCTCCAGCGCCGCGTCCACCTGCGCCGGCAGCGCCCCGTCCTCCAGCGCGTAGTCGCAGGCGAGCCACCAGCGTGCCAGGATGCGGTTGCCGATGAAGCCGTCGCAGACCCCCGCCACCACGGCGATCTTGCCCAGCCGCTTGGCCAGCGCGAGGCCGGTCGCCAGCACCTCGGGCAGCACGCGCGGCGGGCGGACGATCTCCAGCAGCCGCATGACATGGGCGGGGCTGAAGAAATGCAGGCCCAGCACCCGCTCCGGCGCGTCCACCACCCCGGCCAGAAGATCGATGTCGAGATAGGAGGTGTTGCTCGCCAGCACGGCATCGCGGCGGGTGATCGCCGAGAGGGCGCGGAACACCGCCTGCTTGGCGGCCAGATCCTCGATCACCGCCTCGATCACCAGGTCTGCCCCGGCCAGCGCCGGCAGGCCGACCACGCAGCGGATCCGGGCCAGGCGCGCGGCATGCGTCTCCGCATCCAGCCGTCCGCCCTGCACCTGCCGGTCCAGCACCGCGCGCAACCGCGCCTCGGCGGCGGCGCGGGCGTCGGAGGAGACTTCGACCAGGGTGACCGGCAGGCCGGCCTCGGCGAGGGCCAGCGCGATGCCCGACCCCATGGTGCCGCCGCCGACCACCCCGATCTCGCGCAATTCCCGGGGCCGGGCGCCCGGGGGCGGCCGCGCGGCCTGGCGCTCGGCGTGGAACAGATGGCGCAGGGCGCGGCATTGCGGCCCCTGGCGAAGCGCGCGGGAGATCTCGCCCTCACGCGCCAGGCCCTGGTCGAGGGGCAGGTCGGCGGCGAAACCCACCGCCTCGGCGGCGAGGCCGGGGGCCAGCGCGCCGCGCGCGCGCCGGCGCAGCCCGGCGACCATGCGGTCGAAGGCGGCGCGGTCGTAGCCAGGCACCGCCCGGTCGGCGAGCCGCGGGCGCAGCCCGGCATCGGCCAGAGCGCGGGCGCGCAGGATCGCGGCGGCGCGGGGGTCGGTGGCGATCTCGTCCACCAGCCCCAGCGCCAGCGCCTCGGCGGCCGGCACG
>DAICZL010000393.1 GCA_027311165.1 bacterium | reverse complement strand
CCGACCAGCTTCGGGCTGGCCGCAAAGCTGCGTTGCAGCGCGATGCGCGACCCGCCGCGGCGCTGGTCGATCAGCACCGCCGCGATCGCGGCCCGGGCCTGCGCGGCCGGCGGGTCGGCCAGCAGCGCGGTGAGTTCGGCTTCCAGCACGTAATCGGCCGTGCTGCGGCTGCCGGGGCTGACCACCGCGGCGAACACCCCGCTCGCCGCCAGCCACAGGCGAAGCGAATCCTCCACCCCCTGGGCCGGGGGCACCGACCATTCCTCGTAGAAATCGGTCCGCACCGACCCGTCGGGCTGCAGCACCTGCAGGCCGCGGCTCGACAGCCAGGCGGCGGCGCGCAGGCTGCGCAGCAGCAGCACCTTCCCCCCCGGCGGCGCGGGGACCGGGTCCGGCCGGGTCACCGACAATGGCCAGGCGCGCTTCTCGGCATAGGGCCGTTCCACCAGGCCGCAGCCGGCCAGAGCGAGGGTACCAAGCCCGCCCGCGGCCAGCGCGGCGGAAAGCACCCCCCGCCGGGTTGGCGCCGGGCGGGGCGCTGCCGACCGGGTTCGGATCAACGCAGAGGGTGCCAAGGCCGGGTCTTCGGGCAGGGTGCGCGCCGGCTTGGGCTGCTTCGTCGCGGTCGGGCTCCGGGCGGCGGGGCGCAACCGGATCATCGTCCGGCCTCGGCCGGGCGGGGCGGCGGGCCGCCCAGCAGCGAGCCGGCGGGGTAGCGGCGCAGCGCCTCGGTGGTCTCGCGCAGGTTCTGCGCGGCGTCGCGGGCATCGCGCAGCAGCGGCACCACGTCGCGCTGGATATCGGCGACGCCGCTATCGACCCGCCGCACCGTGCCATCTACCGCCGTGACCAGTGCCGGCAATTTCTCCGCCGCCGCCGCCAGCCGGTCGGCGGCCAGCGCCGCCCGGCTGAGCATCTCCTGGGTCGGCCTGCCCTCGGCCACGCCCCGGATCGCGCCGGCAGCGCCGCGCAGTTCCCCGGCCAGCGCCGGCAGGTCGGCCCCGGCGATGGCGTCTCTCACCGTGTGCAGGGTGGCATCGGTGTCCACCAGCAGCCGGTGCACATCGCCGGTCGCGATCTCCACCCGCAGCTGGTCCACCAGGCCGCCGATCGATTCCATCAGCCCGTTCAGATTGATCTGGCCGAGCCGCGCCAGCAGTTCGGTCGCCGCGTCCTGGACCTGGGTGAGCGTGCTCGGCATCGAGGGGATATACTGGGTCGACGGCGTCCAGGTCAGGTGCAGCGGCGGATACAGATCGGGCGGGTTCACGAAATCCAGCTCCAGATAGGTGATGCCGGTGATGCCCTGGCTCGCCAGGCGGATGCGCAGGCCCGCCTTGATCGCGGCCTCGGGATCGGCGTGCGGCCCGATCCGGGTCAGGTCGATGCGGAATCTCACAATCACCATCCCGGCCAGGCGGCTCAGCGGATTGATCCGCGCCGCCTGGGGGTATTCGGCGCGGACGATGCCGATCTGGGTCACTTGCCCGAGCGTCACGCCGCGGTATTTCACCGCCCCG
This sequence comes from bacterium, assembly GCA_027311165.1. Lineage (GTDB taxonomy): Bacteria > Pseudomonadota > Alphaproteobacteria > Acetobacterales > Acetobacteraceae > DAICZL01. The sequence goes on along the minus strand of DAICZL010000393.1, from coordinate 2,166 downwards.
CCGACGTCCAGGCCCTGCACGGATTCGGTGAAATAGGTCTCGAACATCGTCCCCGCGGCATTGCGCTGCGCACTCAGGAACAGCACCAGGCCGATGCCGGCCGCCAGCGCGCCGATCAGCAGCAGCCCGACACGCAGATAGATGCCCCGGCCTTCCATCACCCCCGTTCCCGCATCACGCCCCGCCTGGCATCGGCCCGCCTGGCATCGGCCCGCCTCCCGCCATCGCGCGCCGGCGTATCGGGCCGTTCGGTCCCATACGCCCCGGCTGTCCCGACATTCACATCGCCTCCCGGTGGAAAAAGGCGCGCACGGTCGGCTCGGTGCTCTCCGCGCGCAGCCGGCGGGGATCGCCCTCGGCGATCTTGCCCTGGGCGCGGGCGTCCAGCATCACGCAGCGATCGGCGATCGCCAGGATCGAGGCCAGTTCATGGGTCACCACGACGAATGTGACGCCCAGGGTCTCGCGCAGTTCCAGGATCAGCCGGTCGAGCCCGGCCGAGGTGATCGGGTCGAGCCCCGCCGAGGGCTCGTCGAGGAACATGATCGGCGGATCGAGCGCCATCGCCCGGGCGATTCCCGCCCGCTTGGCCATGCCGCCGGAGATCTCGGCCGGCATCCTGGCTTCGGCCTCGGCCAGCCCGACCAGGCCGAGCTTGATCCGGGCCACCGCCTCGCGCCCGCGCGGGGGCAGGTAGGTGAACATCTCGAGCGGCAGCATGATGTTTTCCAGCAGGCTCATCGAGCCGAACAGAGCGCCCGACTGGAACATCACGCCGATCTCGCGGCGCATCGCGGCGAGCGCCACCGGCCTGTCGGGGCCGGTGATGCTGCGGCCGCGGATCTCGATCTTCCCCTCGCTCGGCGCGCGCAGCCCGATCAGCTGCTTCATCAGGGTCGATTTGCCGCAGCCCGAGCCGCCCAGGATGACGAACACCTCGCCGGTGGCGACGGTGAAGGAGACCTGGCGGAAGATGGTGCGCGTGCCGAAGCGCTGGGCGACGTGCTCGACCACGATCGCCGGCGCGACCGGGCCGCCTGCCCCGTCCGGCGCGGCAGTGCCGCCCGGGCTGGCGGCGGGATCGGTCGCGCTCACAGTTTCAGCCGGAAGAACAGCACCGCGAACACGCCATCGAGCGCGATCGTCGCGACGATCCCGCCCACCACCGCCGCGGTCGCGGCAAGACCCACGGCGCGCGGGCCGACCCCGGTGGCAAGCCCGGCGCGGCAGGCGATCGCGGCGACCGCCGCGCCGAAGCCCACCGCCTTGAACAGCCCGCCATACAGATCCCCGGGCCCCGCCGACGCCTGCACCTGCCGGGCGATGGATGCCGGGGCGAAGCCGAAGGCCATCATCACCACCCCCATCCCGACCAGCCCGGCCAGATTCATCGCCAGGGTGAGGCCGGGCATCACCAGCATCGCCGCGGCCATGCGCGGCAACACCAGCATGGTCATCGGATCGAGTCCCATGGTCACCAGGGCGTCGATCTCCTCGTTGACCTTCATCGTGCCGATCTCGGCGGCGAAGCCCGAGGCGCTGCGTCCCGACAGCACCACCGCGGCGAGCAGCGGGCCGAGTTCGCGGATCAGGCTGATCGAGACCAGATTGGCGACGAACAGGTCCGCCCCGAACCGGCGCATCGGGATCAGCGACTGGAACGCCAGGATCAGCCCGATCAGGAACCCGAGCAGCAGCACCAGCGGCAGCGCCCGGACCCCGGCCTGATCGACATAGCGCAGCAGGTCGCGCAGCCGCAGCATCCGCATCCGCCCCGGCAGCCGCAGGATCGCCACCACCGCCTCGCCCAGATAGGCGACGCCGTCCCCGGCGGGTCCGACCAGCCGCAGCAGCGCCCCGCGCAGGGTGAACGGCGCCGGCAGGGAGGGCTTCGGCGGGTCCACCCGCGCCGCGCGCACCCGGTCGAGCAGGCTGGCAAGCTCGGCGCGCGCCCCGCGCAATTGCGGCTGGCCGCCATGCGCCGCCTCCATGGCCAGCAGCATCGCCGCCCCGGCGGTGTCGCACAGGCTCACCCCGGCGAGGTCGATGACCAGCGCCCGGCCTCTGGCGCCGGCGCTGGCGGCCATGGCGCGCGACCAGAGGGGGCCGGCGCCGGCGGCGTCCAGACGGCCGGCCAGGACCAGGATGGCTCCATCGCCCGCGGTC
>DAICZL010000391.1 GCA_027311165.1 bacterium | reverse complement strand
TCGCCATGCCGACCGCGATGCCCGCCGCGCCATTGGCGAGCAAATTGGGGAACGCGCCCGGCAGCACCACCGGCTCGTGCTCCTCGCCATCATAGGTGGCGCGGAAATCCACCGCGTCCTCGTCGATGCCGGAGAGCAGCGCGCGGGCGACCTCGGTCAGGCGGGCTTCGGTGTAGCGCATGGCCGCGGCGTTATCGCCGTCGATATTGCCGAAATTGCCCTGACCCTCGACCAGCGGATAGCGGGCGGCGAAATCCTGGGCGAGCCGCACCAGCGCCTCGTACACCGCGCTGTCGCCATGGGGGTGGAACTTGCCGATCACATCGCCCACCACCCGGGCGCATTTCTTGAATCCGGCGGTGGGGTCGAGCTTCAGCAGGTGCATCGCATAGACCAGCCGCCGATGCACCGGCTTCAGCCCGTCGCGCACATCCGGCAGACTGCGCGAGACGATGGTGGACAACGCATAGGCCAGGTATCGCTCGGACAGCGCCTCGCGAAAGCCGGTATCCTCGATCCTGCCGATCAGGTCGTCTGGCATGGGGCTGGTTCCTCCGCATCGCCTGCGAGTTGGCAGACGCGGTCATAGAGACGCCGGCGCGCCGGCGGAAGCGGGCGATGGTGCAGCCCGAAGACGTCCCACTACAGGAAATGCCCGGTCAGGCGCAGCCCGTCGCGCCAGTCGGCCGGGCCCGGCTCGGGCGGGGCATCGTCGAGCAGGAAGCGCGGCAGCACCAGCAGCCGCTCGCGCCACAGCCCTGCCGCCGCGGCCGCCACCGCCCGGCCGGTGCGCGGGGAGACGAAGGCGAGGCCCGCGCTGGCGCCACTGACCGCGCAGACGGACAAATCGAACCCGTAGCCCAGCGCCGCCAGCAATGCCGTCTCCCAGCGCACCAGCCGGGTCAGCGCCGCCTCGCCTTCGGGCAGCGCCAGGATCAGCCGCAGCAGGCCCTCGAACGCTTCCGGATGGGGCTCGCGTTCGGGCAGGGCGCCGACGGTGACGGCGCAGGCGGCGCAGAGCATGGCGAGCGCCAGCGCATCCTCCATCGCCAGCGCCGCGCCGGGATGGACCAGATCGGCGCTGAAGCTGCCGAGCTGCTCGGCGAGCCGGCCGGTCCAGCGCGCCTGCACCAGATTGCCCGGCTGCCAGAGCGCAGCACCGCCGCGGGAGGACCCGCCGCGCGCCAGGCCGCGATGCAGCCCGTGCTCCAGGGTCAGCACGGCGGCGATCGCATCGGCCTCGCCATAGGGGCGGGCATCCAGCACGATCGCAGGGGCTTCCCAGTCCATCGTCGGAGCATAGCAGGGGAACGCGCGGGCGGGGCGGTCGGGCCGGACCAGGCCGGCCGTGCCGTCTCAAGCCGAGCCGGTCGTGCCCTGCAGTTCGGCCAGTTCCACGGAGGCGACGTCCAGCAGCCGCTCGATCACCTCCGGCTCCTGCGCTCCGGCGATCGCGTGGCGTCCGTCCATCACCAGGCAGGGCACGCCGTTGATCCCCAGCCGATGCGCCCGCAGATTTTCGGCATGCACGCAATCCGCTTCCTCCTCGCCGGCCAGGAAGCTCCGCGCGTCCGCCGGATCGAGGCCGCAGCTGCGGGCGAGTGCGGCCAGCACGCCGGCCTCGCCGATATCGAGCCCTTCGGTGAAATGCGCGGCGAACAGCAACTCCACCAGTTCATCGGCACGCTGGAAACGCGCGGCCCAGCGCACCAGGCGGTGGGCGTCCACGCTGGAGGGGGTGCGGCGGATCCGATCGAAGCGGAAGGCCAGGCCCTCGGCCCGGCCGATCTCGGCGATCGACGCATAGAGCCGCCGCGCGCGCTCCTCGCCGCCGAATTTGCGGATCACGTAGTCCGCCCGGGACATGCCCGAGCGCGGCATGTCCGGGTTCAGCAGGAACGGCCGCCAGATCAGCTCGAAGCTCAGTTCAGGCCGGCGCAGCAACGTACGCATCAGCCGTCGCACCCCGAGATAGCACCAAGGACACACGAGATCGTGAACAATCTCGATCGACAGCCGGGGCTTGGGGCGGGCGAGGACGTTCACCTGGGCTGTTCCGGGCGCGGCTCCGACGGGTTTCGGTCCCATCATCATCGTGTCGGCACGGCCGCGTAGCAAGAGCGCAGATGGCGGGCCGATGACAGTCTGCGCAATCCCGGCCCGCTCCCCCCGCGCCGCACGGAACGGGGCTGGCCGGGCGGTTCCGGCGCTCAGGGCCAGCGATGGGGCGGCGGTCCGCCCGCTCCCGACCGGCGGGGCGCCAGACGAGCCCCGCCATGGACCGCTCATGCCCCCGAACGCCCCGGCGACCACGCCGGCCGCCAGGCCCGCAGCCATGCGCGCACCGGGCGCTCGAACAGCGCGTAGGACCCGGAGGCGACCAGCAGCGCCACGCCCAGAACCAGCAGATCGCCTGTCAGCGTGGCGAGAACCGCGCCCGGCAGCAGCGCGCCCAGCACATATTGCACCGGCACATGCACCAGATAGAGCGAATAGGAGATCTGGCCGAGGAACCGCGCCGGAGCGCCGGACAGGATCCGCGCACTGGAGCTGCGCGGCTCCATCAGCCCCAGGATCAGGAACGGGAACAGCAGCATGATGCCGTCGGGCGGTACCAGCCCGGCATAGCCGGCGAGCATCACCAGGCCGATCAGCGCCACGATCGCATCCGTCCCCCGCGCGCAGGCCCGCGCCAGCGCGTCCCGGGCGAGGAAACAGGCGAAAGCGACCCCGCCGGCGATGAACCCGCAGACGGCGCGGATCAGCGCGACCCAGTGGGCGAACCCGCTTTGCGGGCCCTGCAGCCCCGGCAGCAATATCGCCGGATCGAAGCCGGCCGCGTAGGCCAGATAGCCCGACAGCGCCAGCACCGCGATCAGCCCGCCCCGCACCTTCCCGC
>DAICZL010000388.1 GCA_027311165.1 bacterium | reverse complement strand
CGTGCGCACGGCGCGGGCCAAGGGGGTGGGCGAGATCCGCCTGCTGGTGGCCCATGTCCTGCCGAATGCGCTGGTGCCGGTCCTGGCGGTGCTGGGGGTGAGCTTCGGCGGCCTGTTCGGCGGCGCCCTGGTGACCGAGACGGTGTTCGCCCAGCAAGGCATGGGGCGGCTGATCTATGACGCGGTGATGGGCAACGATGCCAATCTGGCGGTGGCCGGCCTGCTGGTCGCGACCCTGCTGACGCTGACCGCCAGCCTGCTCACCGACCTGCTCTGTGCCGTGATCGATCCGCGGATCGCCCTCGAATGACCCTGCCGCCGGTGCCTGGCGGGGCGCGGACGCGCCGGCGTTCTCCGTGGCGGCGGCTGCTCGCCGGGCAGGGGGGGCTGCTGCTGCTGGTGCTGTTGGCGGGTTTCGCGCTGGCGGCCTTCCCGCTCGGCGCCGCGCTGGGGCCGGATGCCGGACAGGCCGACCTGCTGGCGCGGTTCGAGCCGCCCTCGGCGCGGCACTGGCTGGGCACCGACGAGGCCGGGCGGGACGAGTTGCTGCGGCTGATGCAGGGGGGGCAGACCTCGCTGCTGGTCGGCCTGATCGGCGCGGCCGGCGGCGCGCTGATCGGCCTCGGCCTGGGCGTGCCGGCGGGCTATCTGGGCGGGTGGACCGATGCGCTGCTGATGCGCTTCACCGATGCGGTGATGGCCCTGCCGCTGCTGCCGCTGCTGATCGTGATCGGTGCCGTCGATCCGGTCCGGCTGGGCATCCCGCCGGGCTTCGCGCATTCCGTGTCGGGCGGGGTCTGGCGGATCAGCGTGATCGTCGTGCTGGTGGACTGGACGCAGATCGCCCGGCTTGCCCGGGCCGCGACGGCGGCGCTGCGCGGGCGGGAGCATCTGCGCGCCGCCCGCGCGCTGGGGGCCCCGGCGAGCGCCATCATGCGCCGGCACGTGCTGCCGGGGATCGCCGGACCGGTCACCGTCGCGATCGCCCTGGCCGGCGGGCGGGTGATCATGTTCGAGGCGGTGCGGAGCTTTCTCGGCCTGGGGATCCCGCCGCCGGCGGCGAGCTGGGGCAACATGCTGACCGATGCCCATGAATTGCTTACCACCGCGCCCCTGCTGGCGCTGTATCCGGGACTGCTGATCTTCACCGCGGTGCTGGCGGCCAATCTGCTGGGGGCGCAACTGCGCCGGGCGTTCGATCCGCTGGGCGGTGCCTTTTAGGCGCGAAGGCAAGGCCAGGACTTCCCCCCACCGTCCCAATACGGAAACCCGCAAAAACCTGTCGGAACCCATCCGCTGGGGGGGGACCCCCCAAGGGTCGCGGGTCCAGGGGCCGCTGGTCCCTGGCGGGTCCCAATGGGCCGTGGGGGCGGAGCCCTCGTCTTTCCTAGCGCGCGATCGGAACCGGTTTCAATCGGATCTGCGGTCCGATCGCGCTCCAGCTCGTTGTTCTGGCGAGCAATTTTATCGCGGTTGAAGTCAACCTGATCGGATGTTGCTCTAGCGTCCGTCCCCAGAGCCCAGACTGGCCGCGAAGAACTTCACCGCGGCGTTGCCGATCACCTCGTGCAGCTGGTGCCGGTCGATCCCCGGCGCATCGATACAGGCCTCGGGCCAGGTATCGCGCCCGAACGCATCGCATTCATTGACGAAGATCTCGTGATCGACCAGGCCGGGCAGGATGTCGAGTTGTGCCTGCGGGACATGTTTCGCGGCAAACGCCGCATTCTCCCCGGGCGGCGCCTGGGTGTCCCTGGCCCCGACGATGAGATAGGTCGGGATGCTCAGATGCCCGAGCCCGGCGGCGTCCATGCCGAACCCCGGCAGGTCGCCGGGCGCCATCGCGAAGACTGCCTTCACCCTTCTGTCCTGCACATCCTCCGCGGGGCCGGCATCGAGCGGCAGCTCGGCGCGCAGAAAGGCCGGCACCGAGGGGTTGTTCCGCCAGCCGGTCTGATAGGCCAGATACAGCGCCGGGTTGATCCTGGCGCCGCCGATCCACAGGGCGGTGAACCCCCCCTGCGAGTGTCCCGCCACGCCGATGTGACCGGCGTCGATCTGCTTCCCCCACACCTCGTCGCCGAGCAGGTCGGTGATGATCAGGCTGATGTCGCGCGGCCGCTGCCAGAGCTTGCTGCGGGTGTACATCACCGTCGAATCATAGGTGTTGGCGCGATAGTGATAGAGCATGGCGACCAGATAGCCGCGCGAGGCCAGGAATTCGCCGAACCAGGCATAGTACAGCCCGTTGCTGCCGGCGCCGTGGGAGAACAGGATCAGCGGCCGCTTCACGCCGTCGGCCAGGACCGGCGCGTCCGGGTGCAGATGCAGATTGCTGAAGAACGTCATGTGGTAGGGCTTGGCGGCTTGGTCCGCGGGGGCAGCCGGATAGAGCAGGGCGAATGCCAGATGCCGGCCGCCCTCGGCGGGATCGACATACTCCATCTGTCTGATGCCGACCGGATAGGCCGCGTCCTGCGGCGCCGTCTGCGCCATCGCCGGCCAGACCGCCGGAGCGACCGATGACGCGAGACCGAGCACCGCCAGGGCGGCAAGCCGCCGGATCAGCCTGTGCAACTGCACGCCGCCCGCCCTCATCCGCGCCCCCCTCGCCCCCGGACCGTGCCGATCAGCGGTCCTGGGAACGGAGGCTATGCTGCAACTCCCCCGAGCTTCAACAGATCCGCGGAAGCCTCGGGCCCGCCGGCGTTGACCTTTCGGCCCGGGAAGGAAGCAGACCGGGCGCGGCCTGATCGCCGCTCGGGACAAGCCGGGGCTCCCGACCCCTGTCCCTCCGGGTACCCTCCAAGGACTGCAGGTCCAGGGACCGCCGGTCCCTGGTGGGTCGATGGCGAAGCCCTGGCCTTGCCGTCAGCCCGGCGCCCCGCCCCCTTCGGCATTATGCTCGAATTCCGGCACCTGCCGCCCGAGCAGGTCGAGCGCCTGCGGCTGTTGTCCGCAGCGGCAGCACTCGGCGATCTCCGCGATGGCGCGGCCGACCTCGATGGCATCGGTGGTGCGCGGATTGGCCATCAGCAGCCCGGGATAGCCCGTGGGCACCGGGGGTTCCTTGCCGTGGAACAGTTCCTCGAACAGTTTCTCGCCCGGCCGCAGCCCGGTGAAGCGGATCTCCACGTCGTCGTCGGGGCGCAGCCCGGCCAGGCGGATCATCTGGCGCGCCAGATCGACGATCTTCACCGGCTTGCCCATGTCCAGCACGAAGATGCCACCCCGCTCGCCGGAGGGCAGCACGGCATCGCCGGCGCCCAGCACGCTCGCCTGCAGCACCAGGCCCACCGCCTCGCGCACCGTCATGAAGTAGCGCTGCATGTCTGGGTGGGTCACGGTCAGCGGCCCGCCGCGTTCCAGCTGGCGGCGGAACAGCGGCACCACCGATCCGGTGCTGCCCAGCACATTGCCGAAGCGCACGGTGATGCAGCGCATCCCCGCCCCGGCGGCGCGGGCCGCGACATCCAGCGCCTGGCAGTACATCTCGGCCAGCCGCTTGGACGCCCCCATGACGCTGGTCGGGTTCACCGCCTTGTCGGTGGAGATCAGCACCATCGCCAGCGCCCCGGCCTCGCGCGCGGCATCGGCGACATGGAAGGTGCCGGCGGCGTTGGTCAGCAGGCCCTCCAGCGGGTTCGCCTCCACCATCGGCACGTGTTTCAGCGCGGCGGCGTGGAACACCAGTTCCGGGCGGTACCGGGCGAACACGGCGCGGATGCGCGCGGCGTCGCGGATATCGGCGATCACCGCGCGGCGGGCGATGGAGGGGTGCGCCTCGGCCAGTTCCAGGTCGATCTGCCATAGCGCGTATTCGCCGTTGTCGAGCAGGGTGAGCGTCTCGGGGCCGAGTGCCGCGATCTGGCGGGCGAGTTCGGCGCCGATGGTGCCGCCGGCGCCGGTGACCAGCACCCGGCGGCCCTGGACGAGCCGCGCCATCGCCTCCCGGTCGAGCGGTACCTGCGGGCGGTTCAGCAGATCCTCGATCGCCACCGGCCGCAATTCCATCGCCGCGGGCACTGTCGCCGGATGCAGCGCGGTGGGCCGGGGGGCGCGGCGGACCATCAGGCCGAAGCGGTCGGCCTCGTCCAGCAGCCGGGCGAGCGCCGGGCCGGGAATGTCGGGCGTGGCGACGACGATGGTGCCGGGCAGCCTTCCCTCGGCGCGCAGCCGGTCGAGCACCGCCCCGGCCTCGTCCAGCGAGCCCAGGAAGGCATGGCCCTGGATGCGCCGGCCGGTCTGGCGGGTGCCGATGGCGAGCAGCCCCATCACTTCGAACGCGCCGCCGGCGGTGCCGGAGGCGGCGCGGATGAACAGATCGGCGTCTTCCCCCGCGCCCACCACCAGCACGGTCTGCGCCGCCGGCGCCGCCGGTTCCACGGCGCGGCCGCGGCGGGCGGCCTGCAACTGGTGATAGGCGACGCGCGGGGCGGACAGGAACACCAGCAGCACCAGCGCCAGGGCGGCGGGAAAGGCCGGGCCCGGTGGCGCGGCGTCGGCCAGGCGCAGCCCCAGGGCGGTGAGCGCGGCACCCAGCACGGCGCTGCCGGCGACCGCCCGCAGGTCGGAAAAGCCGGCGAAGCGCCAGTATTGCCGCGACAGGCCGAAGGGCAGCCCGGCCAGCAGCACCGCGGCAGCCCCGGCGGCGAGCGGCCAGGCTGGCACCAGCGGATCTGCGGCGGGCGCCACGATCCAGCGCGAGGCCGGCACCGCGAGCGCGGCCAGAGTGCCATCGAGGGCCACGTTCAGCATCAGCCGGTAGCGCGAGCGTCGTGCCTGCATCCGGCGAGCCTATAGCCCAGCTGGCGTCCGGGCACACGCCCGGGGGGAGGCGCCATGGGCTCCGCGGAAGGCCAAAGGGCTCCGCCCTTTGGAAACCCGCCAGGGACCGGCGGTCCCTGGACCCGGCATCCCTTGGAGAATCACGCCCCCCGCGGGATGGGGGTTCGGGCAGCGCCAGGCCTTGCCTGACGTTGCCCGCTTGCGGGCTGGCGCCTGCTTCGGCCATGGTCCCGGCCCCTCGCGCCGGAGCCGGGATGACCGCGACCGCCCTGCTGAGCCATGCCGTCTTCATCGCCGCCCTGGCCCTGCTGTCGGCCGGGCTGGTGCGGCTGATGATCGGGGTGGGGGTGATGGACCAGCCGGATGCGCGCAAGGCCCATGACCGCCCCATCCCCAAGGGCGGCGGCGTCGGCATCGTCGCGGCGTTCCTGGTGGGCATCCTGGTGCTGTACCAGTTCGCCCAGTTCTCCCGCCTGGCCGATCCGTATTTCCGCGGCGTCATCCTGGCCTCGGCGCTGATCGCGCTGGTGGCGCTGCTCGACGATCTGCGCGACTGGCCGTTCACCGTGAAGCTCGCCGCGCAGATGGCCGCCGCCCTGGCCGCGGTGGGGAGCGGGCTGTATGTGCACCGCTTCGCCATCCCCTATGTCGCGCCGGTCGACATCGGCGCATGGGGCGTGCCGGTGACGCTCGCCTGGGTGCTGTTCGCGACCAATGCGATGAACTTCATCGATGGTCTGGACGGGCTGGCGGGCGGTGTCGGGCTGGTCGCCTGCCTGTTCCTGGCGCTGATCGCGGCGGGGCAGCATGGCTGGTTCGTGTATTTCGCCTCCCTGCTGCTGGCGGCGGGGCTGATCGGCTTCCTGCCGTTCAACTTCCCCCGCGCCCGGATTTTCATGGGCGATGTCGGCAGCCAGTTCTGCGGCTTCGTGCTGGCGGTGCTGGCGGTGGCGGCCAGCCGGTTCGACGGCGTCGCCCTGTCCTTCCTGCTGGTGCCGATGCTGCTGTCCGGGGTGCTGTTCGACGTGGCGTTCACCCTGGTGCGGCGGACGCTGGCCGGGCAGCGGATCACCGCGCCGCATCGGGGGCATCTGTACCAGGTGGCGGCGCGGGCGGGGATGGATGCGCGGCTGGTCAGCCTGATCGCCTGGGGCTTCGCGGTCTTCGGCGGGCTGTGCTGCCTGGGCTTCATCGCCGCGCCGGCCGCGGCCAAGCCCTGGATCGTGCTGCTGCCGCTGGGTCCGCAACTGGTCTGGCTGGGCTATGTGCGCAAACGCGCGCGGCGGGCGGGGATCGGGGCGTGGTAGCCCGGTTCACGCCGCCGCCCGGCCGCGCTATCTAGTGCGTGACCCCGATGCGTGGTTCCCATGCGTCGGGCGACCCGGCCAGCCGACAACGCCCTGGGGTGCGGCACGGACGGTGCTTTCCGCCTGATCCGCACACCCCCGGATGCCCCGACCAGGATCCCTCGCCATGACGCCGTCGCGAAGCCGCCCGATGCTGTTCCTGCCGCTGGGCATGCTGCTGCTGGCCCTGCTGGTGCCGGCCATGCTGCTGCCGGGGGCGGCGGTTCTGGCCCAGCCGAGGCCCAACCCGTCCTTCAACCTGCAGAATCGCGGCACCACCCCGATCGTCCATCTCTATGCCACTGCCGCCGGCCTGGCCAACTGGGGTCGCGACCGGCTGGACAACCGGCCGGTGGCGCCGGGTGCCAGCTTCCCGGTGCGGCTGCTGGCCGATGGCAACTGCGTCTACGATCTGCGCGTGGTCTATGGCGACGGCAAGACCGAGGACCGGCGCGGCGTCGATGTCTGCAAGATCGAGGACGTGGTGTTCGGCGTCAGGGATCCGTCCTTCCGCCTTATCAATCACGGCCAGGC
>DAICZL010000386.1 GCA_027311165.1 bacterium | reverse complement strand
GTCCACATCCGTGCCGTAGGCCCATGGCGCGTCGGGCGCCTGGTCGGGCAGGCGCGTGCGCGCGAGGCGCTCCCGCAGATCGGCGATGTCGCTGTCCGGGACGTGCAGGGTGAACGGCGTCGGGCTGGACATGCGGGCGCTTCCTTCGTGCGGCACCCGACGGTAGCAACGCGGCGAACCGGGCGGCAAGACGCGGCGGGTCTCACGCCCAGACCGCCAGCGCCCCCAGCATGGCCCAGAACACCGCCGAGATCAGCACCGCGAGCGCGATGCCGCGCGCCGCCGCCAGCCCATCGGCATCGTCCGTGATCGCGTCGGCGGCTGCGCTCTCCGGCGGTGACGGGAACGCCTGCGCCGCGTCGACCTGCTCGGCGGAGGGTTTGAACCGCAGCAGCGGAACCAGCTGCGGATCGACCCCGGCGGGGCGTCCGGGGCGCCGGCGATCGGCGGCCTCGGCGAGCGCCGCCGCGGTCCGATCGTCGGTCTGTGGCGGGAGGGGAGGAGGAGCGGCCATGGCTCCGTATCGGCGCAATTCCTTAATGTCGGGTTAGCGTCAATCTCGGGTTAGCGTCCGAGCGGGCAATGCGCCTCGCTGTCCTGGCAAAGCTAGAATGTCCCTTTGTGGTCTCCGTTCGGGGTCCATCCGCCTGGCTTTGGGCGGTTTCTCGGTTTGGTTGGGGGCCGTTTCTCCGTCCCGGCCTGAGCTTCACAAGGCGCCGCGCGGAGCCGCGGTCAAGGATGGCCCGCCGCTTCGCGGGCCACCGCGCAGCGGCCCGCGGGGTCCTTGACGGCGGCGAGCACGGCGCCAGGCTCGGGCAGGTCGGGGCCACTGCGCTGCGCTGCGACGATCGCCTCAACCCGGGCGTCGATCGTCTTCTCGTCCTCGGCCGGCTCGGGAACCGCGTAGCTTCCGTATGCGGTGACCGCCAGCACCCGGTCCTTGTAGTGCACCGCCATCCCACCGGCGACGAAGTGATACAGCGTCACCTTCGCCCCGCGCAGCGCCGTGCCGGGGCCGCTGGTCCGGACGCAATATTTCGTGCCCGCGGCGCTGAACGTCAGAGCTTTCGACAACACCCGCTCCTCGCGCCGGGCCAGGACATCGTCCAGCGCCGCCGGCGTGCCGGTCCAGGGCCGGTGCGCCGAGGCCGCATCGCGCGCCGCCACCGCAAACCGCTCGTTCCACCAGGCCATGAACGACGGCAGAAACCGGTTCGCGGCCGCCATCGAGGAGATGCCTTCCAGCCGCAGCTCCTTCACCAGACGATCCTGTAACGTCTGGTTCGCCCGCTCCACCCGGCCCTTCGCCTGCGGCGTCAGCGCATGGATCGGCGTGATTCCCAGCCGCTCCGCCACCCGGCCGAATTCCGTCTTGCCGTCCCCGCCTTGCGCGTCCTTGGCATTCACCCGGAAAATACCATGCCGGTCCGAGTAGAACGCCAGCGGGCGGCCATGCTCCAGAACCTGCTCCCGCAGCGTCTCCAGATAGGCCCGGGTCGATTCCACCGCCACGAAGCGCAGCGCCGTCAGCCGGCCCGTCGCATCGTCGATGAACACGATCAGCGTGCAGCGCGGGGCCCGGCCCTCGAACCAGTCATGCGGGCTGCCGTCGATCTGGATCAGTTCGCCGAACCGGGGACGCCGCTCGCGCAACTGAAACACCCGCCGCGCACGGCGGGCCTTCGGCTTCCATAACCCCAGGCCCACCTGCATCTGCCGGATGGTCTCCCGCGAGACCCGGATCCCCTCCCGCTCCAACAGCTTCTCCGCCGCCAAGGTGGGGCCGAAATCGGCATAGTGCTCCCGCAGCAGCGCCGCGATCCGCGAGCGGTGCTCCGCCGTCAGACGGTTATGCGCCGGCCGGCCGCGCTGACGCGAGACCAGACCCGCATCACCTTCCCCCCGCCAGGCGTGGACCAGTCGTTTGAACTGGCGCACCCCGATCCCAAGCCGCTCCGCCGCCTCGCGCTGGCCCAGACGATGCTCCACAACCTGCCGTACCAGATGGGAACGCTCCCGCTCCGCCACACTCATCCCAAGCACCCCGCCGCACATGCGCCACCCCCCGCCACCAGGCGAAAGGGGACATTCTAACTTTGCTCGGAGGGGACATTCTCGCGTTGCGCTAACAGGGCAATGCGCCTCGCTTGTCGCCCCGGCGCCCCCGGCCTACGCTTCTCCCGCGCCGTCCCGG
>DAICZL010000381.1 GCA_027311165.1 bacterium | reverse complement strand
GGCACCGCCGAGCCCGCCCTGCCCATGGCCCGTCCGGACGAGGTCCCCGCGGGATAGCGATGGCGGCGTTTGCCCGGGCATGGCCGTGGTCAGGCGGCAGTGTCGACGGCGGTCTTCAGAAGAAGAAGCGCCAGGGCTCTGCCCTGGACCCGCGGGCGGCGGGCGCCCCCAGACCGCATCCCTCGGGGGGCTCCCTCCTAGAGGATGCGGGTCCAGGGACCGCTGGTCCCTGGCGGGTCCGGGCAGAGCCCGGCCTTGCTTCCCCACTTCAGGTCCGTGCCACCCGGCACGGCCCCCCCACTCCAGAACTCAGTCCCTGGCGGCGACGGCGCGATAGACCAGCGCGCCCAGCACGCCGCCCACGATCGGCGCGATCCAGAACAGCCAGAGCTGCCCCACCGCCCAGCCGCCGGCGAACAGCGCGACGCCGGTGCTGCGCGCCGGGTTCACCGAGGTATTGGTGACCGGGATACTGATCAGATGGATCAGCGTCAGCGCGAGCCCGATCGGGATCGGCGCGAAGCCCATCGGCGCGAGCTTGTCGGTCGAGCCCAGGATCAGGAACAGGAACATCCCGGTCAGCACGACCTCGCAGACCAGGCAGGCCAGCAGCGAATACCCGCCCGGCGAGTGCTCGCCATAACCGTTCGAAGCGAAGCCGCCGACATCGAAGCCGGGCTTGCCGGTCGCGATCACATACAGCACGGCGGCCCCGGCGATCGCCCCCAGAACCTGGGCGATCACATACTGGACGAACTCGCCGGGCGGAAAGCGCCCGCCCACCACCAGCCCCGCCGTCACCGCCGGATTGAAATGCCCGCCGGAGATATGCCCGACCGCGTAGGCGCCGGTGAGTACGGTGAGACCAAAGGCCAGCGCGACGCCGAGAAAGCCGATCCCCAGCGACGGAAACGCCGCGGCCAGCACGGCACTGCCGCAGCCACCCAGCACCAGCCAGAACGTGCCGATGAACTCGGCCCCCATACGCTTCGAGAGATTCATGTTGGTTTTGGTCCTTCCCGGTTTGAGCGGCCATGCGCGCTGCGACGGGGATGCTCTAGCCTCGGCGACCGCAATGATCAATCTCGTTCCGCGTGTCCGGCCAGGCGCTGCCGCACCGCCGTGGCGGCCCCGGGCGAAACCGCGCCGGCGGCATTGCCCCAGGCATTGCGCACATAGGTGGCGACCGCGGCCGCCTCGGCGTCGTTCAGTTTCCAGCCCAGCCCGGGCATGGCGGGGCCGGTCGGCGCCGTATCGGTCGCGGCGCTGCGAGCGCCGGCCAGGATCATCCGCAGCAGCGCCCACGGATCCTGCGCCTGCACGATCGCACTGCCGGCCAGGCGCGGAAACAGCCCGGCCACGCCGGCGCCGCTGCCGGTATGACAGGCAGCGCACAGATCGGCATAGATCGCCGCCCCGGCCCGCATCGCCGGCTCATCTTGTGCGAGCGGCGCCGGCGGCGGCGGTCCGGCCGGCGGCGCCGATTTCAGATAGGTGGCGATCGCCCACAGATCGCTCTCGGCCAGATGCGCGGTCGAGCGTTCGACCACCTCGGCCATCGGCCCCGAGGCCGCCGCACGCAGCGTGTGGCCGCTGCGCAGATAGGCGACGATGTCCGCGCCGGTCCAGGCGCCGAGGCCGCTGCGCAGATCCCCGGCCAGGCTCGGCGCCATCCAGTCCTGCACCATCCCGCCCTGCAGCGCGCGCCCGGCGCGATCCCCGCCCAGCGCCGTCTTGGGCGTATGGCAGGCGCCGCAATGGCCCAGCCCCTCCACCAGATAGGCGCCGCGATTCCACTCGGCCGACTGCCCGGGCCGGGGGCGGAACGGGCCGGGGCTGAAATACAGCGCGTTCCAGGCGGCCATCGCCGGGCGGAGATCGAACGGAAAGGCGAGCCGGGTCTCGGGCACCGGATTGCGCACCGGGGCGAGCGTCGCGAGATAGGCGCGGATCGCCAGCAGATCCTCGGTCGCGACCCGGGTGAAATACGGATAGGGCAGCGCCGGATACAGCAGGCCCGCGCGCCCCTCGCCGTGCTGGAGGGCGCGCAGGAAGGCCGCATCGCTCATCGCACCGATGCCGGTCTGCAGATCGGGGGTCAGATTCGCGGTGATCACCTTGCCGAACGGCGTCTCGATCGCCCGCCCGCCGGCGAATTCCGGCCCGCCCGGCGCGGTATGGCAGGCGATGCAATCCCCGATCGTGGCCAGGTAGCGCCCGCGGGCGATGCGGTCCTGCTCCTGCACCGTCTGCGCCGCTGCGGCGCCTTGCAGCAGCGAAGCGAGCAGCAGCAGCGCCCACAGGGCAGCGCGCGGGCGGATCATGCGAGCATCCGCCCCGGCGCCTTCAGGTAATGCTCCCGG
>DAICZL010000379.1 GCA_027311165.1 bacterium | reverse complement strand
AACCGGCCAAACGAGCACAGCTGCCGGATGAAGCGATCGTCCGCCATGGCCCGGTTCTTGCGGAGCGGACGATCTGCTTCAGGTGCTGATCAGCGGATCGGCGGGGCGTATTGCAGCCCGCCCTTGGTCCAGATGTTGTTGATCGCGCGCGGAATTCCCATCGGCGTGATGTTGCGGTCCCACATTTCGCCGAAATTGCCGTTCTGCTTGATGATGTTATAGGCCCATTTGTTGTCGACCCCGAGCGCCTTGCCCATGTCGCCTTCCAGCCCCATCAGCCGGCGGATGTCGGGCACCTCGCTCTTCAGGTAGTCATCGACATTCTTGCTGGTGATCCCCAACTCCTCGGCGGTGATCATCGCCGCGAAGGTCCAGCGCACGATATCGAACCATTTGTCGTCGCCCTTGCGCACCATCACGCCGAGCGGCTCCTTGCTGATGATCTCCGGCAGCAGCACGAAATCCTTCGCCTTGTCGCCCTGCGTCGCGCGGAACGTGCCCAGTTGCGAGGCATCGGTGGAATAGGCGTCGCAGCGGCCCGACAGGAACGCGCCCTCGATCTCGGACAGGTCCTGAATCAGGATCGGGGTGAACTTCATGTTGTTCACACGATAGTAGTCGGCGACAGCCAGTTCGGTACTGGTGCCGGGCTGCACACAGATCGTGGCGCCGTCCATCTCCTTGGCCGATTTCACGCCCGAGGACGCCTTCACCAGGAAGCCGGTGCCGTCGTAGAAATTCACCCAGGCGAACATCAGGCCCAGATTGGCCTCGCGCCCCAGCGTCCAGGTGGTACTGCGGGCCAGCAAGTCGATCTCGCCCGATTGCAGCGCCGTGAAACGATTCTGGTTGGTGGTCGGGACGAACTTCACCTTGCTCGCATCCCCGAGCGCGGTGGCGGCGACGGCCCGGCAGCTATCGGCATCGAGGCCGCGCATCACGCCCTGGCTGTCGGGGATCGAGAAGCCGGCGACATTGCCGGCCGTGCCGCACAGCACGACGCCGCGCGCGCGCACCGCGTCCAGGGTCGCCGATCCCGAGGGCTGGGCCCAGGCGGCGGGGGCGCCGGCCATCACGCCGGCCGCGAGGCAGGCGGTCAGGGTCAGGGTTCGCGCGAAGCCATCCTGCATCGCGGTTGGTCGGATCATGCTCACTCTCCCGGCTGCGGCGGGGCGCCCCCGCCTTCTTCCCGGACTCTGCGGCGCGCCCTGGCGGAGATCAATGATGTTTCGACAGCGCGCCGGGCGGGTGGCGGGACCGGCACCACGGCCAGAGAGCGCCGCCCCGTGCCATCAGGCTGGGGTCTCGGGCCCCTTCGCCTGAGAGGCCTCCCCCGGGCGTGCCGGTCCATCGGGCCGCGGGTCCTCGATCCCGCCCGAGGCTGCGCTGCGGTGATGGCCCAGACGGACCCCGATGCGGCGGTCGCTCGTCGGCAGTCGCGATGCCTTGGCAAACCGCCTTGTGCGATGCCACATCCCTGGCCATGAACCGTCGCACCCTGCTGCTTCTGCTCCCCTCCCTGATCGGTGCCCTGCCGGGTCGCCCTGCCCGGGCAGACCTCCGCCCGGCGGCCCTGACCGAGGCCGACCGGGCCGATGTCGCCCGGATCGAGGCGTATCTGAACGGGCTGCGCACGCTCAAGGCCCGGTTCCTGCAGATCGCCCCCGATGGCGCGCAGACCACCGGCACGGCCTGGGTGCAACGCCCCGGCAGGCTCCGCTTCGAATATGATCCCCCCAGCCCCATCCTGCTGGTGGCAGGCCACGGGCTGCTCGTGTTCCACGACCAGCAACTGAAGCAGACCACCAATCTGCCACTCGGCGCGACACCGCTCGGGCTGCTGCTGCAGGACAATCTGCAGCTCTCGGGCGATGTCACCATCACCGGCATGGTGCGCGACCCCGGCCAGATCCAGATCACGCTGGTGCGCACCGCCTCGCCGGGCGACGGCACGCTCACCCTGGTCTTCGCCGACACCCCGCTGGCGCTACGGCAATGGTGGGTCGAAGACGCCCAGCAGCGCGAAACCCGCGTCAGCCTGTTCGACGTCCGGCTGGGCGGCACCTTCGATCAGGACCTTTTCGTCTATGTCGAGGGCTTCACCCAGCCCCACCGCCACGACTGAACGCCGCCGGAACGCGGGGGCGCCCGGGCCCGCCCACCGAGCGGCGCGCCTCTTTCGCGGGCGGGCAGCCGCGGCGCAATCATCCCCTTGGGCCCGCCCGGCGCTTACGAAACCGCCCGGGCCTCGCCGGTGCCAGTATCAGTGCCGGTCAGGGACTGATCCAGACAGGCCCGGATGCGCAGCGCCAGCGCCACGGTCTGATAGGGCTTGGCGATCAGCTCGATCTCGCCCGGCCATTGCTGGTGGACACGCTCCTCGCTGTGGCCGGTCGCGAACAGCACCGGCAGCCCCGGCCTCAGGCGCTGCGCCTCCTGCCCGAGATCGATCCCGGTGCGCGCGCCGGGCATGACGATGTCGCTGAACAGCAGATCGATGCGGCCCGGCTGGACCAGCAGCGTCAGCGCCTGGTCGGCATCGCAGGCGGTCAGCACCCGATAGCCCAGCCGCACCAGTGCCTCGGTCGCCGCCAGCCGCACCTCGTCATTGTCCTCGACGACCAGCAGCGTCTCCCCCGGCCGCGCCCGCGGCGCGCGGTGTTGTGCGCCCACCGCCGCCGTCTCGACAGTCTCGGGTGCGACGCCGGGCAGCAGCAGCTCGATCGTGCAGCCCTTTCCCGGCGCAGAACGGATCCGCAGCGTACCCCCCGACTGGCGGACGAAGGCATAGGTCTGCGACAAGCCGAGCCCGGTACCCTGGCCAGCCGGCTTGGTGGTGAAGAACGGCTCGATCGCGCGGCAGCGCACCGCCGGGCTCATGCCCGCCCCGTCATCGCTGACCGCAATGCCGAGATAGACACCCTCCGCCAGCGTCTCGTCCGCCGCGATGGCGTCCGCTGCCTCGCCGGGCACCAGACCGTCCGGGCCGACCTCGATCTGGCGGCAGGAGATCGTCACCCGCCCGACATCGCAGATCGCGGCGCGCGCGTTCAGCACGAGGTTCAGCAGCGCGATCTCGAGCTGGTTGCGATCGACCCGACAGTGCCACAGCCCCGGTTCGGGCGGGACGATGACCAGAGGGATCCGCTCACCGAGGGTGCGGGAGAGCAACGGAGCCAGCTCGCGCGCCAGCCGGATCGGATCGAGCGGCCGCGGGTCGAGCTGCTGCTGGCGGGAGAAGCTCAGCAGCTGCCCGGTCAGCAATGCCGCCTTGTCGGTGGCGCTGCGGCCGAGCGCGATCTGGTGCTGCAGCCCATGGCTGGCCGGCAATCCGCGCTGGAGCAGATCGAGGCAGGCCCCGATGACCGTCAGCATATTGTTGAAATCATGCGCGATACCACCGGTCAGCTGACCCACCACCTGGATCTTCTGGGCCTGGCGCAGCCGGTCCTCGCTGGCCGCCAGCGCTGCCTCGGTCCGGCGCTGCCCGGTCACATCAACCAGCGCCGCGACGTTGCGCACCGGCCGTCCCGCCGCATCGCATTCGACCCGCGCCGAGACCAACGTGTCGATCCAGGCGCCGGATTTGTGGCGAAACCGACGTTCCAGCCCGCGCAGTTCGCCCGACTGGTAAAGCGCGCCCAGCGCAGAACTCCGGGCGGCAACGCCGGCCTCGTCCTGGAACTCGGTGATCCGGCGACCCAGCACCTCCTCGCGGCTATAGCCGAGCAGGTCCAGGCAATGATCACTGACCGCGATCAGCCGGCCTTCGCCATCGGCGCACAGCAGCGGCGCGGGGGTCGCGGCATAGATCGCGCGGAACCGCGCCTCGCTCTCGCTCAACCGCGCGGCGGTCGCCTCGTGCTCGGCGACCTGGCGGGCCAGAGCGGCGTTGGCGGCTTGCAGATCGGCCGGTGAGGGCAGGGTCAGGGCACGGTTCAGTACCGGCCACAGCACCACCGCGGTCGCGACCGACAAGACCGCCGTGGCAGCCTTCACCCAGCCTTCCAGCCAGTAGGCGGGCACCCACAGGGTCAGCACGGCCAGAAAATGGGTGCTGCCGCAGGCCAGAATGAAGCCGGCGAACAGCAGCGCGAGCCAGCCCAGTCCGCGGTCGCGACGGTGGCTGACGAACCACACCAGGGCCATCGGGATCGAGAAATAGGCCAGACCGATCAACGCATCGGAGCCCGCCTGCAACCAGATCAGACCGGGTTCCCACAGCAGGCAGAAGCCGTGGGGTGTCAGTCCGGAGGCGCCGAAGAGAGAGTTCAAAGCCTCGCCCATGACACATCCTTGATACAGAATCATTTTATGATCGCATGATATCAACGGAATCATGCAGAGATCGTTCATGCGATGGCGTGGTCTGATGCCCCGCAATCGCATGCCTCGGGTCAGCCCGTGTGGTCCGCCGCCGGTCGGTTTCCCCAGGGAGGCGGCCCCCAGGGACGCCCCCAGGGAGGCGAAAGCGCTGGAAAGGTGGCGCCGGCGCGCTGACGACGGGGAAGTTGGCGATCGGAAAGATGGCAGGGACGACGGGTTTTTGACTTCTATTTGCCATCATATCCCAGCATGATGCACCGCGTCATGACCCCTTTGATCGGCATCACCTGCTGCCGCAAGCTGTTCGGCCTCTACGCCATGGCCAACCATGCCGCCTCGGACACCTATGTCCGGGCGGTGGATGAGGTGGTGCGCGGCGTGCCGGTGCTGGTGCCGGCCAACGGCCAGTCGGCAGATGTGCCGACGTTGCTCGCCCGGCTGGACGGTATCATCCTGACCGGCAGCCGTTCGAACGTGCAGCCCAGCCTGTATGACGGCCCGCCGCATCCCGACGGCACGCCCGAAGACGAGGCGCGAGACGCCGTGACGCTGCCGCTGATCCGCGCCGCCCTCGCGATGGGCGTGCCAGTGCTGGCCATCTGTCGTGGCCTGCAGGAACTCAACGTCGCGCTCGGCGGGTCGCTGCACCAGCGGTTGCAGGACCTGCCGGGACGCATCGACCACTCGACGCCCTTGCAGCCCAATGCCCGAGTGCGCACCGGCAAGGCCCATGCCGCGCGGCTGGTGGCGGGAAGCTGGCTGCACCGTCTGGCCGGCATGACGGAGGTCGCGGTGAACTCCCTGCACAACCAGGGCATCGACCGTCTGGGACGGGGGCTGGTGGTCGATGCCATCGCCCCAGACGGCACGATCGAGGCGGTGCATGTGGAGGCTTCGGCGGGTTTCGCGGCCGGCGTGCAATGGCACCCCGAATATGATTTCGAGACCGACGCGCTGTCGCGGCGCATCTTCATGAGTTTCGGTGAGGCGGTGCGTGACCGCCACGGGCCAGGACTGGCCGCGGCGGCTGACTGAGCGCGAGGCCTGCCGGGGCATCAGTCCCCATCGCCTGTCGGAGCCCCTATCCCTGGGGGGAAGTGCCCACCCGGAACCACGCGTCCGAGGCGCGGTTCACCCTGGCAGATTTCGAGGGCAAGGCTCTGCTCGGCCGGCCAACGCACGCACAGCGCCGCATCGCCAAGCCGCCGACAGGCGTCTGCCCAAATGTAACGCAATTGCCATGAAGCTGCGATCGGGCGCGGGATGACAGTGCGGACAGGCTGGGTTAACAGCGCACGCTCATTCAGCCGGGATGTTCCGCATGACCAGCACCGTCTATCCCGCACTGGCCAACCGGCGGCGACTGCCCAACCTGATCGATCTTGCAGCGATTCTGTGCGTGTTCGGCGCGCTGGCCGGCCTCGGCCATGTCGCGCGCGGCACGCTGGTGCCGATCGCCTCACCGGATGCCACCGCGATCACCCTCGATCCGAGCTACCTGCCCTATTATGCCGCCCGCACCACGCTGCGCATGTTCGCGGCACTGGCAGCCTCGCTGCTGTTCACCTTCATCGTCGCCACCGCCGCAGCCAAGAGCCGTCGGGCCGCGATGGTCATCATCCCGGCGCTCGACGTGCTGCAATCGGTGCCGATCCTGGGGTTCCTGTCGTTCACCGTGGTGTTCTTCATGAACCTGTTCCCCGGCCATGTGCTGGGGCTGGAACTCGCGGCGATCTTCGCGATCTTCACCGGCCAGGCCTGGAACATGGCGTTCAGCCTCTACCAGTCGCTGACCACCATCCCGGCCGATCTGGACGAGGCGGCCCGCAGCTTCCGGCTGACCGGATGGCAGCGCTTCTGGCGGCTGGAAGTGCCGTTCGCCGTGCCGGGGCTGGTCTGGAACACCATGCTGTCGATGTCCGGTGGCTGGTTCTTCGTGGTGGCGTCCGAGGCGATCTCGGTCGGCGACACCACCTGGAAGCTGCCGGGCATCGGCTCCTATGTCGCCCAGGCGCTGGAGCAGCGCGATCTCTCCGCAGTGTTCTATGCGATCCTGGCGATGCTGGTGGTGATCCTGGCCTATGACCAGTTGCTGTTCCGGCCGCTGGTCTCCTGGTCGGCGAAGTTCCGCTTCGAACTGACCGCCGGGCTGCAGGCGCAGGATCCCTGGGTGCTGCGGCTGGTCCGGCGGACCCAGCTGTTGCGTCTGCTGGGGGACTGGCTGGGCGATGCGGCCTCGGCCCTGGGCGGGCTGCGGCTTTCGGTGCCGGGAACCCGCCCGTCCTTCCCGCGCAAGCCCTCCCGCGTGGTGGATGCGATCTGGCTGGCGCTGCTGGCGCTGGCACTGGCCTGGGCGGTGCGCGCGCTGGTGACGTTCATCGCCACCTCGCTCAGCTGGGGCGATGTCGGCCTGGTGTTCGTGCTGGGCAGCATCACCCTGCTGCGGGTCGTGCTGGTGATCATCGTCTCGGCGCTGATCTGGGTGCCGATCGGCGTCTGGCTGGGGCTGCGGCCTTCCTGGGCGCGCCGGGCGCAGCCGGTGGCGCAGTTCCTGGCCGCCTTCCCGGCCAATCTGTTCTTCCCGGTGTTCGTCGTGTTCATCGTCCGTTTCGGCCTGAACAGCGATGTCTGGCTGACGCCGCTGATGCTGCTGGGCACCCAGTGGTATGTGCTGTTCAACGTCGTCGCCGGCGCCGCTGCCTTCCCCGGCGATCTGCGCGAGGCGGCGGAGAATTTCCGCATCGGTGGCTGGCTGTGGTGGCGGCGGGTGATGCTGCCGGGCATCGCCCCCTATCTGATCACCGGGGCGATCACCGCCACCGGCAATGCCTGGAACACCTCGATCGTCGCCGAGGTGGCGAGCTGGGGCAACACCAAGCTGACAGCCCACGGCCTGGGTGCCTATATCGCCCAGGCGACGGATGCCGGCGACATGGCCAAGGTGGTGCTGGGCGTCGTGGCCATGTCCAGTTTCGTGCTGGTTTTCAACCGGGCGTTGTGGCGACCGCTTTACACCTATGCCAGCCGCCGGCTGAGCTTCTGAGGGAGAACGCCCCGATGGACACGATCATCGCGCCGCCGCTGCTCGAGGTGAAAGCCTGTCGGCAATCCTATCACAAGGACGCCTCGGCCGATCTTATCGTGCTGGACGACGTCAATCTCAGCCTGCACGGGGGCGAGATCGTCGGCCTGCTCGGCAAGTCCGGATCGGGCAAATCGACGCTGCTGCGCATCGTCTCCGGCCTGCTCGCGCCCACCGCCGGCGAGGTGCTGTGGCATGGCGCGAAGCTGCGCGGCCCGGCGGCAGGTGTCGCGATGGTGTTCCAGAGCTTTGCCCTGTTCCCCTGGCTCACCGTGCAGGAGAATGTCGAGATCGGGCTGGAAGCGCAGGGCATCGCCCGCGCCGAGCGCGAGCGCCGCGCCGAGGAGGCGATCGCCCTGATCGGCCTGGGCGGCTATGAGAGCGCCTATCCCAAGGAACTCTCGGGCGGCATGCGCCAGCGCGTCGGCCTTGCCCGCGCCCTGGTGGTGCATCCCGACCTGCTGCTGATGGACGAGCCGTTCAGCGCGCTCGACGTGCTCACCGCCGAGACGCTGCGCACCGACCTGATCGACCTGTGGTCGGAAGGCAAGCTGCCGGTGAAGGCGATCCTGATGGTGACCCACAACATCGAGGAGGCGGTGCTGATGTGCGACCGCATCCTGGTGTTCTCCTCCAACCCCGGCCGGGTCGCGAGCGAACTGCGCGTCGATCTCCCCCATCCGCGCAACCGGCTGGACCCGGTGTTCACCCAGAAGGTGGATGACATCTACGGGCTGATGACCCGCCGCACCACCCCCGGGCGCGCCCAGGCCGTGCCGGCCGCGGTCCCGATCGCGACGCCGCTGCACCCGGTCTCGACCAACCTGCTCGCCGGCCTGATCGAGACGCTGGTCGCCGCCCCCTATGACGGCCGCGCCGCCCTGCCGGCGCTGGCTGCGGCGCTGCAGCTGGAAGCCGACGAATTGCTGCCGATCGCCGAGACCCTGCAGACGCTGCGCCTGGCCGATGTCGCTGAAGGCGATATCCTGTTGACCGAAGATGGCCGTCGCTTCGCCGCGACCGATACCGAGGCCCGCAAGCAGCAATTCGCCACCGCGCTGCGCGCCCATGTGCCTCTGGCCGTGATGATCCGCCAGGTGCTGGACGAACGCTGGAACCACCGCGCCCCGGCGCTGCGCTTCCGCGACGAGCTCGAGGACCACATGTCGCCCGACTATGCCGAGGAGACGCTGCGGGCGGTGATCTCCTGGGGCCGCTACGCCGAACTGTTCAGCTACGACGAGGAGGCCGATCAGTTTACCCTGGAGGATGCCGAGTAATCCGGCGCGGGGCGACGAGCAAGCCCCTCGCCACCCGCCGCTCCCCGCGCCATAACGACATCGACACCGGGACGATCGGATGAACGAGACCATCCCCGACTGGCGCCGCACAAATGACTGGGGCGCATTGACACGGGCCGAGATCGCCGCCGCCCGCGACGCCGGCGCGCTGGTGGTGCTGAGCGTGGGCGCGGTCGAGCAGCACGGCGACCATCTGCCGGTCGACACCGACAGCGTCTCGGCCTATCGCGTGGCGATGCTGGCGGCCAGGCGCTGCGCGCAGCCGCATGTGCTGGTGCTGCCGCCGCCCGGCTTCGGCTTCTCACCCCATCACCGCGCCTGGCCCGGCACGATCAGCCTCTCGCTCCCGACCTTCACCGGCCTGATCACCGACGTCGCCGAGAGCCTCCATCGCACCGGCTTCCGCCGGCTGCTGATCGTCAACGGCCATGGCGGCAATATCGGGCCGCTGACCGCCATCTGCACCGCGCTGGCCAGCCGCGGGCTGGCGGTGGGGTTCGTCAATTATTTCGATCCGGGCCGGGCGCAATGGCTGGAGGACCTGCCGGGCGCGCTGCGGGGCATCGGCCATGCCTGCGCCTTCGAGACCGGCCTGCAACTGGCGCTGCGCCCGCGTGAGACCAGCCGCATCGCCGAGCGGATCGCCGCCATGCCGCCCCGGCTCGCCCCCTCCTACGCCGATGACGCCGGCGGCGACGGGCTGAAACAGGCAGGGCTGGTCTGGGCCGCGATCTTCACCGCCGGCGATATCGGCTATGTCGGCGACCCGGCAGCAGCGGATTTCGCGTCCGGCAAGGCCATGCTGCGCCACAGCGTGGCCGCTCTGGCACGGTTCTATGCCGCCTTCGCGGCTGCGGGATTGCGGGTCGGGGCGCCGTGACGGCAGGAGGCGCGCCGGCTGCGGCGGGCGCGCCGCGATCAGCAGCCTCCTTGCCCGGATCAAGGCCTCGCGGGGGCTCAGGCCGCGGGGGTTATTGCCAGCGGTGTTGGCGTCCCGCACCATCGTCTCATGCGGATCTCCTGCCCGAACTGCGCCGCCACCTACGACGTGCCTGATACCCTGCTCGGCGCCCGCCGGCAGGTACGATGCGCGCGCTGCAAGCAGGACTGGCTGCCCGAGGCGGCGGCCACGATCGACCCGCCTCTGGTCGAAGCGATCACCGCGCCACCGCCGGCCGCGCCACCGCCGCCACAACCCCGAACGGACGTCCCCTCCGATACGCTGGTCCCGGCCATCGTCGATCAGCCCGCCCTGTCCGGCCGCGTCCGGCTGGGCGGAGAGGTCGTCAACCCGGCCTTTTCGTCGGCTGCACATGGTCCGGTGGTGGGGCAGGGACGACTGCCGGTCCGGGCAGGGGCGATGGTCTGGCTGGGCTGGATGGCAAGCCTTGGTCTGCTGCTGGCACTCGGCTGGGGCGGACTGACCTGGCGCAATGAGGTGACACGCATCTGGCCGCCCAGCCTGCGGCTGTATGCCGCGCTCGGCCTCATGCCCTCTCCACATGCCGCAACCGCCACCGCCCCGCCCGCTCATCCGGCGGCGATGCCCGAAGCGGCATCAACCAACCCCGCGCCGACGCGCTCCGGATCATCCCCCTCAGCAACATCTCCCTCAGTAATATCCCCCTCTGGGCTCTCAAGCCCCCCGCTACCCCCTGCCGGACCCACGGCAACGGCGCCTTCGGCAGACCCGATCCCGCGCAAATGAACGAACCTGACGACCGGGATCGCGGGCGCGCCGAGGGATCGCCAGGGCCGGCCTGGGCCTGAAGCGGGCGCGCGGTGCCTGGCCGCACCGGGCTTCGGTCCGCACCGGCAGCCTCCATCCTTGCCGGGGACTGCCGCGCGGGGACCCCCCGCAGCCCGGCCATGCGCCGGGTCGGATCGGTCCGCCAGGCGGCCAGGTTGCCTGCATTTAATGCTTCTGGCATGGTCCCGCGCCTTTCCTAGCCGGCCGCCAGAGGCAGGGTGGTCCGGTTTCCCCCGCCCAGGTCACAAGGACATATCCCGTGCTGATACTGGCTTATCTCGTCGTCATCGGCTGCGGCGCGCTCGCCCTGTATTACGGCTGGATCACCTCCCGGCAGGTGCTGGCGGCCGATGCCGGCACCGCGCGGATGCAGGAAATCGCCGCGGCCATCCAGGAAGGCGCCAAGGCCTACCTGAACCGGCAATACATGACGATCGGCATCGTCGGTGTGGTGATCCTGGTGCTGCTCTCTTTGCTGCTCGGCATCCGCACCGGCATCGGCTTCCTGATCGGCGCCGCGCTGTCGGCCGCGGCCGGCTATGTCGGGATGAATGTTTCGGTGCGCGCCAATGTCCGCACCGCCCAGGCGTCGCGCCAGGGCCTCGCGGCCGGGCTCGACATCGCCTTCAAGTCGGGGGCGATCACCGGCATGCTGGTGGTCGGGCTCGGGCTGCTCGGCGTCGGTCTCTATTACTTGTTTCTGCGCGCCACACTGCCGGGCGATGACCTGCGCCCGGTGCTGGAAGCGATGGTGGCGCTGTCCTTCGGCGCCTCGCTGATCTCGATCTTCGCCCGCCTCGGCGGCGGTATCTTCACCAAGGGCGCGGATGTCGGCGCCGACCTGGTGGGCAAGGTGGAAGCCGGCATCCCCGAAGACGACCCCCGCAACCCCGCCGTGATCGCCGATAACGTGGGCGACAATGTCGGCGATTGCGCCGGCATGGCCGCCGACCTGTTCGAGACCTATGCCGTGACCATCGTCGCCACCATGCTGCTGGCGGCGATCTTCTTCGCCCCGCCGGCGCGCGACTTCCTGATGATGCTGCCGCTCGCGATCGGCGGGGTGTGTATCGCGACTTCGGTCGTGGGCACGTATTACGTCAAGCTCGGCCCCGATCAGGGGATCATGCGGGCCCTCTACAAGGGGCTCGCCGTCACCGGAGCGCTGTCGGTGGTGGCGGTGTTCGTGGTGATCGTGGCACTGGCCGGTCTGACCACGCCGCTGGCCATGGTCTCGGGCCTCTCGGTGACCGGATTCGGGCTGTTCCTGTGCGCGCTGGTGGGGCTCGCGGTCACCGGCTTCATCGTGGTGATCACCGAATACTACACCTCCACCGAATACCGGCCGGTGCGCAGCATCGCGCAGAGCTCCACCACCGGTCATGGCACCAACGTGATCCAGGGCCTGGCCGTGTCGATGGAGGCGACCGCGCTGCCGGTGGTGGTGATCGCGGTCGGCATCATCGTCGCCAATCTCATCGCCGGGCTGTTCGGCATCGCCATCGCCGCCACCACCATGCTGGCCCTGGCCGGCATGATCGTCGCGCTCGATGCCTATGGGCCGGTCACCGACAACGCCGGCGGCATCGCCGAGATGGCCGATCTGCCCAAGGAGGTCCGCGTCACCACCGATGCCCTCGACGCGGTCGGCAACACCACCAAGGCGGTCACCAAGGGCTATGCGATCGGCTCGGCCGGGCTCGCCTCGCTGGTGCTGTTCGCGGCCTATACCGAGGATCTGAAGCACTACTTCCCCACGCTCGACGTGCGCTTCGCGCTGCAGGACCCGTACGTGGTGGTCGGGCTGTTCATCGGCGGGATGCTGCCCTACCTGTTCGGCGCCATGGGCATGACCGCGGTCGGCCGCGCCGCCGGATCGGTGGTGGTGGAGGTGCGGCGGCAGTTCAAGGAAATCCCCGGGATCATGGAAGGCACCGCCAAGCCCGATTACGGCCGCGCGGTCGATCTGCTGACCAAGGCCGCGATCCGGGAGATGATCATCCCCTCGCTGCTGCCGGTGCTGGCACCGGTGGTGCTGTATTTCGTGATCGACGCGATCGCCGGGCAGACGGCGGCCTTCACCAGTGTTGGCGCCATGCTGCTCGGTGTGATCGTCACCGGACTGTTCGTCGCGATCTCGATGACCTCGGGGGGCGGCGCCTGGGACAACGCCAAGAAATACATCGAGGAAGGCCATCACGGCGGCAAAGGCTCCGAAGCGCACAAGGCCGCGGTCACCGGTGATACGGTGGGCGATCCCTACAAAGACACCGCCGGTCCGGCGGTGAACCCGATGATCAAGATCACCAATATCGTGGCGCTGCTGTTGCTGGCGGTTCTGGCGCGGCTGGCGGGATAGCGGGATTTCGGCAAGAACGGGGCGGAGCCCTGTACCCCCATCCGCTTGGGGGCACCCCGCCGCGGATGGGATCTGGTGCCAAGGCCCCAGCGGGTTTCAAAGACGGAGCCCCTGGCCTTGGTTCTGGCCCCCTAAGGACTTCCGAGGCGCCCATCCCCTGGCGTTCAGCCCGGTGATGGGCCAGCCTGCGCCTGGCCAGCAGAGGAACCCGCCATGGACGTCTCCAAGATCCCGACCGGCAAGGCTCCGCCCCGCGACATCAACGTGGTGATCGAGATTCCGCAGGGATCGGCCGTGAAATACGAGGTGGACAAGGCCTCGGGCGCACTGATCGTGGACCGGTTCCTGTTCACCGACACCGCCTATCCGGCGGCATACGGGTTCATCCCCGGCACGCTGGCCGAAGACGGCGACCCGGCGGACGCGCTGGTGCTGGTGCCCGCCCCTGTGGTGCCCGGCGCGGTGATCCGCGCCCGCCCGATCGGCATGCTGCGGATGGAGGACGAGGCCGGACCGGACGAGAAGATCATCTGTGTGCCGCACGACAAGATCCATCCGCAATACACCAGCGTGAAGACCATCGACGACCTGCCGGAGATCACCCGCTCGGCGATCGAGCATTTCTTCGAGCGCTACAAGGACCTCGAGAAGGGCAAGTGGGTGAAGGTTACCGGCTGGGCAGGCCCCGAGGAGGCCGACCGGACCATCGAACGGGCGATCGCCGCGGCGCATGGCGGGACTGGCCACGAGGGCGCGGAGTAGCCCCCTGCCGGCGTGACGCGGCCCACCGGCCGGTCGAGGCAGGCCGGCCCAAGGGTCCGACCTGCGGCCGCGGCGATGGGCGGCCGGGCGGGTGCGGGTAGGATCAGGGCCTGCCCAAGGCTGGTGGGGTCGG
>DAICZL010000365.1 GCA_027311165.1 bacterium | reverse complement strand
GGCACGAGCAGGGAGCGGGCGAGGAGCCGAACGGCGAGGATGAAGCGGGCGCGAAATCGTGTCATAATTCTTTCCGGAATCTGGCGCGGGCGGACGGCCCGGCGACGTGGCAGGAGAGGGCGATGCTGGAACTGGTCCTGGTTTATTGCATGATCGGCGATCCTGACCGCTGTGTGGAGCGGCACCAGCCGCTGGACGGGATCGAGGATGGCGCGGCCTGCATGATGGACGGCGAACGCGAGGCCTCGCGCTACCTGCAGTCCCACCCGCGCTGGCAACTGGTGCGCTGGCGCTGCGGTTCGGATGCCGAGGACCAGAGCCCGGTCTGAGCGTCCCTGCCGCCGGCCTCGGTCGCCCCTCGCTCGCGCCACGCAGCACGCTCCCCCGATCGTCATGTCCACCTTCCATGTCGGGCCGTGTTTGCGCGGGACCATAGGCCGGCGGATCGGCTTCGTGAACCGCCCCTGGCCGGGGCGCTCCTGGCCGGGGCGTCGCGGGCCAGGATGAAGCGGGCCGGGTTCGGTCCCCGACCGCCGCGCCGAGGGGCTTTCCCGGGCCGGTGCGAGGGTGGCGGATCTCAAGGTCGCCCGGCTTATATTGCAGCGCAGCACGAGGGTTATTTTGCAGCGCAGCAAATCGTCTGTCCCGCGCAGCAGGTTTCAAAGCCTGCCGGCTTTCCACCTTGCAGTCGGCGGGAACCGCACTAGTCTAGGACCCAGGAGCTGGGTCACGCCCTGGATGGGCGCCCCTACCGGCCATGACTCGGACCGCTCCCAAGCTGCCGTAGATCCGGCAGGTCACACGGCCGGAAAGGCCCGGCCCCTTGAGGAGGAAGAAAGTGAAATTGCCTCACACTCCCATTATCGCCTGGTCGTTGATGCTTGGCGTCTCGGCGGCCGCGCTGGCCGCCACGCCGGCATCGGCGAATGACGAGCTGCTGAAGCTTCAGCAGGACCCCAACCAGTGGGTGATGCCCAGCGGCAACTACGCCGCCACCCGCTACAGCACGCTCGACCAGATCAACGTCTCCAACGTCTCCCAGCTGCGTCCGGTCTGGACCTTCTCGACCGGTGTGCTGCGTGGCCATGAGGGCGGGCCGCTGGTGATCGGCGATGTGATGTATGTGCACACGCCGTTCCCCAACAAGGTGTTCGCGCTCGATCTCAACAATGCCGGTCGGATCATCTGGCAGTACGAGCCCAAGCAGGATCCCTCGGTGATCCCGGTGATGTGCTGCGATACGGTCAATCGCGGCGTCGCCTATGGTGACGGCAAGATCATCCTCGATCAGGCCGACGCGACGGTGGTGGCGCTCGACGCCAAGACCGGCAAGGAAGTCTGGAAGGTCACCAACGGCGATCCGAAGAAGGGCGAGACCATGACCTCCGCCCCGCTGGTGGTGAAGGACAAGGTGTTCGTCGGCATTTCGGGCGGCGAGTTCGGCGTGCAGGGCCGGTTCACCGCCTATAACCTGAAGGACGGGTCGCTCGCCTGGAAGGCCTATTCGGTCGGTCCGGACGACCAGATCCTGTTCGATCCCAACAAGACCATGATGATGGGCAAGCCGGTCGGCGCCGACAGCTCGACCAAGACCTGGGAAGGCGACCAGTGGAAGACCGGCGGCGGCGCCACCTGGGGCTGGTATTCCTATGACCCGGCGCTGAACCTGATCTATTACGGGTCGGGCAATCCCAGCACCTGGAACCCGAGCCAGCGGCCCGGCGACAACAAGTGGTCGATGACCATCTTCGCGCGCGATGTCGATACCGGCGTGGCGAAGTGGGCCTATCAGATGACCCCGCACGACGAGTGGGATTATGACGGGATCAACGAGATGATCCTGGCCGACATCAACGTGAAGGGTAAGCCCACCAAGGCGCTGGTTCATTTCGACCGCAACGGCTTCGGCTACACGCTGAACCGTGAAACCGGCGAGTTGCTGGTGGCCGAGAAATACGATCCGGCGGTGAACTGGGCGACCCATGTGGACATGACCACCGGCCGGCCGCAGGTGGTGCCGCAGTTCTCGACCCAGGTGCAGGGCGCCGACCACAACACCAAGAACATCTGCCCGGCCGCGCTGGGAACCAAGGACCAGCAGCCGGCGGCGTTCAACCCGAAATCCGGCGTGTTCTTCGTGCCGACCAATCACGTCTGCATGGATTACGAGCCGTTCAAGGTCAGCTACACCGCCTGCCAGCCTTACGTCGGCGCGACCCTGAACATGTATCCGCCGCAGGGCCAGAACAACCTGGGCAACTTCATCGCCTGGGACGCCGGATCGGGCAAGATCCTGTGGACCGACCCGGAGCCGTTCTCGGTGTGGTCGGGCGCGCTCGCCACCGCCGGCGACGTCGTGTTCTACGGCACGCTGGAAGGCTTCCTGAAGGCGGTCGACCAGAAGACGGGCAAGGAACTGTACCGCTTCAAGACCCCCTCGGGCATCATCGGCAACGTCAACACCTTCAGCCATGGCGGCAAGCAGTATATCGCCGTGCTGTCGGGCGTGGGCGGCTGGGCCGGGATCGGCATGGCCGCGGGCCTCGCCAATGATACCGACGGTCTGGGCGCGGTGGGTGCCTACAAGCAGCTGTCGAACTACACCCAGCTGGGCGGCGTGCTGACGGTGTTCGCGCTGCCATAGCGCGACCACGCGGAACGAACATCCCCGGCGGCGGCAACTCCGCCGGGGAATTTTTCAAGACCATGACCTGCCAGGTCTGCACTGCCGGCCGTCGCATACGGCATCGGCGGGCTGCGCCCTTCGGAGAGACGGATGAAGCCTCCCTCACGACCGCCCACCCGCGCCATCTTCCTGCTGGCGCTGGCTGCGGGAACGGCGCTGGCGGCGCTGCCCCCTGCCCCGGCAATGGCCGACAATGCCGCCCCGCCCTATACGATCAAGGACGGACGGGTGGATCAGGCCACCTTCAACGGCTACCGCCGCTACACTGAATCCTGCCTGCGCTGCCACGGCCCGGACGGCGCCGGCAGCTCCTACGCGCCGAACCTCACCGATTCGCTCAAGACGATGAGCCAGGAACAATTCGGCGAAACCGTCATCAACGGACGCAAGAACGTCTCCTCCAGCAACCAGAACGTCATGCCGGCCTTCGGCAATGTCGAGGACGTGGCGCTGTACCTCGATGACATCTACGCCTATCTGAAGGCCCGCTCCGACGGGGTGCTGGGCCGCGGCCGGCCGAAGCGCGCCAGCGATGACTGACCCCTCGCCCCGCGCACGGCCGCTGCCGGCACGGGGCCGGCTGCGCGCCCTGATGATCCTGGCAGCGCTGGCGGCACCGCAGGCAGGCCACGCCCAGCAACTCGACCTGGTCTCCCGCGACCAGCTGAGGGTCTGCGCGGACCCCAACAACCTGCCATTCTCGAACGACCGCAAGGAAGGGTTCGAGAACCACATCGCCGAACTGATCGGCCAGGACCTGCGCGTGCCGGTCAGCTATGTGTGGTTCCCCCAGATCGTCGGCTTCGTGCGCAACACATTGCGCGCCCGCCGCTGCGACGTGGTGATGGGGACCGCCAGCGGCGATCCCAACATGGAAACCACCAACCCGTACTACAACACGGGCTACATGATGGTCTCCCGCCAGGGCGACGGCATCACCGCGACCTCGGTCGGCGACCCGCAACTGGCAGACAAGAAAATCGGCCTGATCGCGGCCACCCCGCCCACCGACCTGCTGGTGCGTCACCACATGATGGGGCAGGTGACCTCCTACGCCCTGGTGGTCGATACCCGCTTCGATGCGCCGGGCCGGCAGATGCTGCAGGACCTGGTGGACCGGAAGATCGATGTCGGCCTGATCTGGGGACCGATCGCGGGCTTCTACATCACTCACGATCACCTGCCCCTGCAGGCCGCCTGGCTCGCCTCTGAGCCGGACGGGCCGCGACTGGCCTTCCATATCTCCATGGGCGTGCGCAGCGGCGAGGGCGAGTGGCGACGACGGCTCAATCAGGCAATCCACACGAGAC
>DAICZL010000358.1 GCA_027311165.1 bacterium | reverse complement strand
GGCACGATTTTCGCTCTGGCCTCCGGTGCCGGGCGGGCGGGGGTGGCGGTGTTGCGGGTGAGCGGTCCGGCGAGCGGGTCCGTGCTGGACGCGCTTGCCGGCGGCAGGCCGGCGCCGCGCCACGCCGCGTTGCGGCGGCTGCGGTCTGTCGATGGGGACGTGCTGGACCGCGCGCTCGTAGTGTTCATGCCCGGGCCGCGCAGCTACACCGGGGAGGATTGCGCGGAGTTGCATGTGCATGGCGGTCGCGCGGTCATCGAGGGCGTGGCGGCGGCGTTGGCAGCGCTGGGAGCGCGGCCGGCCGAGCCGGGGGAGTTCACCCGCCGGGCGTTCCTGAACGGACGGCTCGATCTGGTGGAAGCCGAGGCGGTGGCCGATCTGGTCGCCGCCGATACTGCGGCGCAGCGGCGCCAGGCTTTGCGACAGATGGAGGGCGCGCTCGGGGCGCTGTATCACGGCTGGGCCGGGCGGTTGTGTCTGCTGCTGGCCCGGCAGGAAGCGTTGATCGATTTTTCGGAGGAGGATCTTCCCGAAGCCACTGAGCCCGCGTTGCTGGCGGAGTTGGTGGCGCTGGAAGCCGAGATCGGCACGCATCTGGCAGATGGGCGACGCGGGGAGCGGCTGCGCGAGGGCCTGATCTTTGTCGTCTCCGGCCCGCCCAATGTCGGCAAATCGAGTCTCGTGAACGCACTGGCCGCGCGGGAAGTGGCGATCGTTTCGCAGTGGCCGGGCACGACACGCGATGTGATCGAGACGCGGGTGATCTTCGGCGGGGTGCCGGTGACGCTCTTGGATACTGCCGGGCTGCGGCAGACCTCTGATCCTTTGGAAGCCGAAGGCGTGCGCCGCGCCGAGCAGAGTGTCCGGACGGCGGACTTGGTGATCTCCGTCTTCGATGCCTCGGTCGGGGCGGTCGATCGCACAGAAGCGGCCGGGGCGGTGTCTTCCGAGGCAGGGATGGCCGACGAGGTGCGCAGGGTGCAGGTGGCCAACAAGATCGATCTGTGTGCAGCGCCGCCCGCCGGGGCGATCGGGGTCAGCGCGTTGACCGGAAGCGGGCTCGATGCGCTGCGGACGGCGCTGGCGGCTGAAGCTTTGGCCCTGACAGATGCCGGCGGGGCGCCGGCATTGACGCGGACACGGCATCGGGTTGCGCTGGAGGCGGCGCGGCTGGCACTTCAGAGGGCGATGGGTTGCGCGTGGCCGGAACTGCGCGCGGAGGAATTGCGGCGGGGTTTGCGCGAAATCGGCCGGGTAACGGGGACGGTTGATACAGAGGATATACTGGAAAGTATTTTCCGAGAATTTTGTATCGGAAAATAGGTCCAGATTTTTGCATTGTCTGGTCCTGACGTCTTGGTTGTGCGCTGCTGAGGTCCGTTCGTCGGCCAAGGCGGACATTGTATTAGGCCACCGTCTGCGCCTGATCCGCAGCACGGTCGTGCTGTGGGGCGCGGGCCGGTTTTGGCGGCAAGCGTCGGCCGGGATAAGGTTCTGGTCTCGTGGAGCACCATCTCTGAGGGCTGGCGGCCAGGGATGCGGGCCGATCCCGGCCCGTTTTTGGTACGAATTCGACGACAGGACGGAGAGAGACGGATGGCGCGTGGGTTCGATGTCGTGGTCGTCGGCGGCGGCCATGCCGGATG
>DAICZL010000356.1 GCA_027311165.1 bacterium | reverse complement strand
CGTGCTGCGGCTGATGCTGGCCGCGCGGGTCCGTCGCGGCAAGGAGATCGCGGCCAGGCTGCCGGAGCGGCAGGGCATCGAGACTGCCGCCCGGCCGGAGGGACGGCTGCTGTGGCTGCACGCCGCGAGCGTCGGTGAGACGGTCTCGATCCTGCCGGTGCTCGCGGCTTTGCATCATCAGGCTCCGGACCTGACCGTGCTGCTGACCACCGGCACGGTGACCTCGGCGCGGCTGCTCGCCGGGCGGCTGAAGCTGCTCGGCCTGACCGGGGATGGCGCAGCTTGCGGTGCTTCGTCCGGCGCCGTGCTGCACCGTTTCGCGCCGCTCGACGTGCCAGCCTGGGCGGGCCGGTTCCTCGACCACTGGCGCCCCGACGCCGCCGGCTTCGTCGAAAGCGAGCTCTGGCCCAATCAGCTCGCCGCCTGCACCGCGCGGGGCATTCCGCTGATGCTGGTCAATGCCCGGCTCTCGTCCCGCAGCGCGGCGCGCTGGCGCCGGGCGCCCGGCCTGGCGCGCAGCGTGCTGGGACGGTTCGACCGGGTGCAGGCCCAGTCCGAGGCGGATGGCGCGCGTCTCGCAGCACTCGGGGCGCGGGCCGTCACCGCGCCGGGCGACCTGAAATTCGCCGCCCCCGCCTTGCCGGTGGACCCCGACGAACTGGCCCGGCTGCGAGCGATGCTCGCCGGAAGGCCGCTCTGGGTCGCCGCCAGCACCCATCCCGGCGAGGAAGCGGCGGTGTTCGCGGTGCATCGCCGCCTGGCCGCGGCCCATCCCGGCCTGCTGAGCATCCTGGTGCCCCGACACCCCGAGCGCGGCGCGGCGCTGGCGGCCGAGGCGGCGGGGCTCGCGGTCAGCCGGCGTGGCCTGGGCGAACCACCGCCGGCGGCGGGGGTCTGGATCGCCGACACGCTGGGCGAGCTTGGCCTGTTCTACCGGCTGGCCGGCATCGCCTTCATCGGCCGCAGCCTGCTGGCGCCGGGGGGCGGGCAGAACCCGCTGGAGCCGGCGCGGCTCGCCTGCGCCATCGCGGTCGGTCCGCATACCGGCAATTTCACCGAAGCGGTACGGGCGCTGCGCGCAGCCGACGCGCTGGCGGTCGTCGCCGATGCAGACGCCCTGGCCGACTGGGTGGATGCCATGCTGCGCGAGCCCCTGCGGCGCGCCGCAGCCGGGCTGGCCGCCGCGCGATCCTGCGACCGGCATGCCGAGCTGCCGGTGCGTACGGCCGAGGCGCTGCTGGCACTGGTCGAGGCCGGCCGCCAGCGTCAGCGCGCCTGAGATGGCCCGCCCGCCGGCATTCTGGCTGCGTCCGCCCGGGATCCTGGCATGGCTGCTGGCCCCGCTCGGCCGGATCGCCGCTGCAATCACCGCCCGCCGCCTGGCGCGGCCCGGCTGGCGCGCTCCGGTGCCGGTGATCTGCTGCGGCAACGTCACAACCGGCGGATCGGGCAATACCACCCTGGCGCTCGATCTGGGCCAGCGCCTGGCAGGGCGCGGCATCAGCGTGCATTTCCTGCTGCGCGGCTATGGCGGACGGGTGCGCGGGGTGCATCGCGTGGCCGGGGACGACCCGGTCTCGCTGGTCGGCGACGAGGCCAGGCTGCTCGCGCAGGTGGCCCCCACCTGGGTCAGCGCCGACCGTGAAGCCGGCGCGCGGGCGGCGGTGGCCGCTGGAGCGCAGGCGATCGTGATGGATGACGGGCTGCAGAACCCGGGGCTGGTGAAGGATGTTGCGCTGCTGGTGATCGATGGCGGAGCGGGGTTCGGCAATGGCCGCGTGCTGCCGGCCGGACCGCTGCGCGAGTCCGTCGCCGCCGCCGCCGCGCGCTGCGCCGCCGCCGTGC
>DAICZL010000355.1 GCA_027311165.1 bacterium | reverse complement strand
GCGGGCGCCGCGGGCGGCGCCGGCCTGCTGCCCGCCGCCGCGGCCGGCGCGGCGGTGGCCGGCGTGCTGGTGGTGGCCCTGGCTATCGTGGTGCATCGCCCGCTGGCGCGGGTGCCGGAGAACACGCTGAAATTCGCGGTTGGCGTGCTGATCTCCGCCTTCGGCGTGTTCTGGACCGGGGAGGGCCTCGGCATCGCTTGGCCGGGGCAGGATCTGTCACTTCTGGGGCTGATCGTCCTCATGCTCGCCACCGGTCTGGCGGGGGTACGAATTGCCGGTTCGGTCGCGGCGCGAGTCGCCGTGCGGGTGGAGGCACGATGATGGGAACCCTGCGGGCAATTTTCGGCGAACTCGTGAGCCTATTCGTCGATGACGGATCGCTGGCGGTGGCCTTGCTGATCTGGTGCGCCGTCGTCGGGGCCGCGATGAATCTGGTGTCCGGTCTCCCGGCCGCTGGCAGCGGGGTGGCATTGCAGTTCGGCTGCGTGGCAATCCTGCTTGTCAATGTCGGTCGGACGGCGAGGCTTCGCATGGCCCTAGAGTCTGGAGGACCCTGAGACCGACCGCCTCGCCCGCGCGCTGGCGGCGCTGACCGGGGAGACGCTCACGGAGGCGATCCGCAAGGCGCTGGCCGGGCGGCTGGAGCGAGCGGGTCGGACGAGGCCATCCGGGCGGCCTCGCTGACCGGATCCGCGAGATCGGCGGTAGCCGGAGCAAAACCCCGGGCGGGAGGCTTCAGGCTGGCTGTCCGCGGCAGCGGACGAGATCGGCGAGTTCGGGTACGAGGGCCTGCCCAGCGACGCCGAGCCGGTTGCCGAGATAGTCCCAGAAGCTGATGCCGAGCTTGGCGCAGGTGTGCATCAGACCGAGGAACGCATCGCGGCAATCGCGGCCGGCGTCGCTGTGGGTACCGCCACTGACCTTGCGCTTGATGACTTGGCAGCGGATGTCGCGCTCGGAGCCGTTGGTGTGCAGCCGCGCCAGCAGGCGATCGAGCAACGCGAACCCGGTGCGGCGGGCGAAGATGCGATCGAACCGCGCGCGCATCTCGCCGCGGCGGCGCGGACTGGGGTCGAGCCGATAGGCCTTCAGGTCAGCGTAGAACCACCAGATCAAGGCGCGCACGTGCTCTTGGGCGGCGCGGTCGCGTCCTTCCCTGTGCAGTCCATCATCCAGCCACGCCAAAATGGCGATGGACACCGCGCGACTCCGACCTTGACGGCGAACATGAGAATCACACATCGCCGCGTCGCCGGAACCAAAAAATCGCCTTCCGCCCGGGATTTTGCTCCGGCTACGATTGGCGAGCACTCTGCCGCGCTGCCCGACGTGTCCCCATCTGCGACGGATGCTGCCCCGGCGCGTGGTGCAGCTGGGATGTGGCGCTGATGGTGGTCGATGGGTCGGCGTTGCTCGCCATCTTGCTCTGGGCGCCGGATGCCGCCCGCTTCGATGCAGTCCTCGCCGACCCGCCAGTCCGTCTGATCTCAGCGGTGACCCGGGCGGAGGTTGCCTGCATCATCGAGAGCCGCAAAGGCGCGCCCGGTCGGACTGCCCTGGAACGGCTGTTACGCGAGGGCGACTTCGAGACCGCGGCGGTCACACCGCGGCAGGCGGACCTCGCGGCTGATGCGTTCCGCCGGTTCGGCACGGGCGGGCAGTCGGCCGCACTGACCCTGGGCGACTGCTTTGCCTACGCCCTGGCCCAAACCCTCGGCCTGCTCCTGCTGTTCAGGGACGAGCGGTTCTGGCAGACCGATGTCACCGCCCTGCTCCGGGAATAGAGCGTTCAATGGCCCGCACGAAAACCGTAACGCCCGAAGCCCTGGCCGCCCTCGGCGCCGAGGCCCTGGCCGAATTGCTGGTCGCGCACGCGGCGACCGATCCGATCTTGCGCAAGAAGCTCGGCACGCTGCTCGCCGGCACCGAGGGACCGGGCAAGCTCGCGGCCGAAATCGACAAGCGGATCAGGACCATCGGCCGCTCCCGCTCCTTCGTCGATTGGGAGAAGCGCAAGCCGCTGGTGCACGAACTCGACCATCTGCGGATGACGATCGCGACCCGGCTCGCCAAGCAGGATCGCGAACGGGCGATCGAGCTGCTTTGGGACTTCATCGGCATTGCGGACGCGATGATGCAGCGCGTCGGCGACGGCATCCGCGAGGTGGAAGACGTGTTCGGCGCCGCGATGGAGGATCTTGGCCGACTCTCGGCCGCGCAGCCGCCGCTTGACGTGAAGGCGCTGGCCCGCCGGGTGCTCGCCTTCTGCGAACGCGATGGCTTCGGCGCGACCGACGCGCTGATCCGGCACATGTCCGAGGCGCTGGGCGCCGGCGGACGCGCGGAAATCCGAAGCAGGACTGAGGCGGCACTGAAAACCACCCCGCGATTCTCCGGCCCGCATGAGTGGCGCGCGGACGCCCAGCGTCGCCGTCTCGCCTTTCGGCTGGCGCTGCTCGCCGATCTCGAGAACGACGCCGACGCCTTCATCGCCGCCATTTGCGCCGGCAAGATGGAGAGCACGCACGCGCTGGATGTCGCCGAACGCCTGGTTGCCGCGAACCGGCCGGCCGAGGCGCTGGACTGGCTCGACAAGCCGCGCCGGCGCGCCGAGGACGAGGGCGATGATGGCACCGACACCGATCTGCGGATCGCCGCCCTCGACGCCCTAGGGCGCAAGGACGAGGCGCAAGCGGTCCGCTGGCGGCATTTCGAGCGTCTCCTGAGCGCCGAGCATCTGCGGGCCTATCTGAAGCGCCTGCCGGATTTCGAAGATTTCGACGCGGAGCAGAAGGCGCTCAACGTCGCTGCCGCGCACAAGCAGGCCGCGCGGGGGCTGGCGTTTTTCATCGAATGGCGGGCGCTCGACCGCGCCGACCGCCTGGTGCGCGAGCGGCTGGCCGCGCTTGACGGCCGCCTCTACGAGGTTCTGCGCCCGGCCGCGGAAGCCCTCGAAGTGAAATTCCCCGAAGCGGCCAGTCTGCTCTACCGTCGCCTGATCGAAAGCGTGCTCGAACGCGGCTCATCGAAGCAGTACCAATATGCCGCGCGCGATCTGCTGTCCTGCGCGCGTCTCGCGCCACACCTGCCGGTGCCGGGATCGATCGAGACCCATGCAGCCTTTGTAGCGCGGCTGCAGAAGGCGCATGGACGGAAATACGGGTTCTGGGGGTTGATCGAACCAAAGGGACGTTGAGCCGATGGCCAAGCGCACGACACCGCCGACCGCGAGCGATGATAAGGTGCGAGCCTTGCTCGATCGCAACCACTGCCCGGTGCCGTTCCATGCCGTGCGCACGCGCTTCCTCGGCAACATTGCGTCGCCGAATATGCAGGGCTCACCCATCAAGATGGTCGAGGCACTGTGGGGTGGCGCGTTGCCGACTTTCGACAGCATCGACGAAGCCAACGAACTCATCGGCGCGCTGGTGATGGGCCTGTGGAACCGGCTCACCCGCCATCAGGAACGCTCGGCGCCCTTCCGCCTGACGCGCATGGAGGTTTCCGCCACGCGCGAAGGGAT
>DAICZL010000354.1 GCA_027311165.1 bacterium | reverse complement strand
GGACCGATGCTCGCGCCGGGCAACCCGGGGGCAAAGCCGATGACCGACTGGCGCAGCGAGGGCGTGCGGGTGATCCGCGGCGACCAGCTCGACCCCAACACCGCCCAGACCCCGGGGATGGAGCGCGCCGCGGCGATCGATGCGGCGCGGGTGGGCGCGCAGCGGATCTGGGCCGGCACGGTGCGGATCCATCCCGACGCGAAGACCGGGGCGCACCATCACGGCGCGCTGGAAAGCGTCATCTACGTTGTGCGCGGGCGGGCCCGGCTGCGCTGGGGCGAGCGGCTGGAATTCGTCGCCGAGGCGGGCCCCGGCGATTTCATCTACGTGCCGCCCTTCGTGCCGCACCAGGAGATCAATGCCAGCCCCGACCAGGTGCTGGAATGCGTGCTGGTGCGCAGTGACAACGAGGCGGTGGGGGTCAATCTCGACATCGCCCCGGCCGAACCGCCCGAACCCGTGGCCTGGATCGACCCGATCCACCGCGCCCCCCCGATCACCAGGCCCTGACCCTTTCCGGCGCGGCCGGGCCCTGACCCTGCCGGCGCGGCGAGGGGGGGCCTGAAGCCGCGGCCTGCGCGCGGTCTCAGACCAGGCCGGCCACCACCAGCACCCCGCCGGCGACCGCGAGTGCGCCCATCGAACCCGCGACCACCGCGAGCGCCGCCACCCGCGTCACCACCGAGACCGAGGCCAGCACGATCGCGATCTGCAGCGCGCCGTTGACCAGCTCGAAGCGGTGGTAGCGATGCAACTGCTCGTCGCGCTGCTCGGTCTGGGCGGTGGTGCGCTCCTTCAGCTCCTTCATTCCCTCCCCGGTCGCGGGGTCGGAGCGCATGCGCTCCTCGGTCTGGTGCAACGCGGCGATGCGCGCGCCGATCGCCGGGTCGGTCGCGGCCCCGGGCAGGCTTTCCAGAATGACCACCGACTGCGAGGCCATGGTCGCGCGCAGGTTCTTCGCCTGATAGAAGGCCCAGTCATCGCTCAGCGTGATGTGATGCGCCAGAAACGCGTTCTGGGCGGATTTTTCCTGCATCTCGCCAAGCGCGAGGGCGGCGGCCAGCACGCCGATCAGCAGGGCCACCCGCCGGGCATGGGAATCACCGGGGTGCTCGGCGACGTGATGGGCGTGTTCCAGGCTCTCCCGGGCGGTCTCGGTGACGTTCATGGGCTTTGTCCTCAGGTCCGGCGTGAGCAGAGACGACCTGCGTGCCGCGCGCAAGCGTTTCGATCCCGCTGCGCTCGCGCGCGTGAGGCGGGTCCCGGGCGAGGCGATTGTGCGACGCAAGAATAACGTAGAAACAATGCGTTACAGAGAAACATACAGCAACAATGATTGACTCGCCAGCGCTGCCCCGCCGCCCCTAGGTTAACAATTGAAGTTGTCTTCATGACATTGCGGCACCGGCCCTCCGCCGAACGGGGGGGCCCGCAAAAGGATCGGGTGGCCAGAAGATGGATGGATTGGCCGAAGCACTGACTCTGTCGACCCCGGCATCGCTGTCGGTCTCCCGCCCGAACGGCTATCCGGCGGGCCCGCATCCGGCCGTGCTGCCGTCGTTCGGCGCCAGTGCCCAGCGCAGCGTGAAATCCACGATCGGCTGTGTCGGCGTGGGGCTGCATTCGGGCAGCCGGGTGCGCCTGTCGCTGCATCCGGCGCCGGTCGGTCATGGCATCGTCTTCCGCCGCACCGATCTCGGGGTGGATATCCCGGCGCGCTACGATTTCGTGTCGGACACCACCCTGTGCACCCAGATCGCCGATCCGCGCCGGCCCGAGGCGCGGGTGGGCACGATCGAGCATCTGATGGCCGCCATCGGCGGGCTCGGCATCGACAATCTGCTGGTGGAACTCGACGGTCCGGAACTGCCGATCCTCGATGGGTCGGCCGCGCCCTTCGTGTTCCTGCTCGACTGCGCCGGAATCGAGGCCCAGGCGGCGAGCCGGCCGGTGCTGGACATCCTGCGCCCGGTCCGCGTGGCCGAGGGCGAGGCCTTCGCCGAACTGCGCCCGCTCGGCGTTCCGGGCAGCGAAGAGGCGCTGGACATGGCGCTGTCGATCAATTTCGACGCGCCGGCGATCGGCCGTCAGGCCCTGTCGCTGCGGCTCTCCCCGGACTCCTTCCGCCGCGATCTGGCCCGCGCCCGCACCTTCACCGAGGCGCGCGACGTCGCCCGGCTGCGGGCCGCTGGCCTCGCGCTCGGCGGCAGCCTCGACAATGCGGTGGTGGTCGATCACGCCCGGGTACTCAATCCGGGCGGGCTGCGCATGGCCGATGAATTCGTCCGCCACAAGCTGCAGGACGCGGTCGGCGATCTGGCGCTGGCCGGGACGGCGCTGCGCGGCCGCTTCATCGGGCACCGCTCGGGCCATGCGCTGAACAACCGGCTCTTGCGTGCCCTGTTCGCCGAGGCCCGCAACACCCGTCTGCTGGCGGGCGAGGCGGTCTCCGGCTGGTCCGCCCTGGGCCTGCCCGCGGCCGCCTGAGCGCAGCGGCGGGCGCAGCGGGCTGGAACCGCACCCCTCGCCCGACCCGGGGCAGCGATCGGCCCGGGCTGGATGCGGGGCGATCGCGGAGCCTCTTCGCCCGGCGGCCGGTCGTGATATAACCCGGCGGATGAAATCCACCGCGACGCCGATTCCCGTGCTCCTGCTGGCCGGTGCGACGCTGCTGGGCGGCTGTTCGCTGTTCAAGAGCGACGAAGCCGCCACCAAGGTCGATCCCAGCAAGATCCCCGTCGAAGAACTCTACAACAACGGCGTCGATGCGCTGAATGCCAGGCGCTACCAGACGGCGATCGAACAGTTCAACCTGGTCGAGGAAAACTATCCATATTCCTCCTGGGCAGTGAACGCCCAGCTGATGCATGGCTATGCAGACTATCTACAAAATCACTACACGCCATCGATCGGCACGCTGGACAGGTTCATCCAGCTGCATCCGACACATCGTGACATATCCTACGCCTATTATCTGCGAGCACTCGACTACTACGAGCAGATCGCCGACATCCAGCGCGACCAGCGCGGCACCGAACAGGCGATGACCGCCCTGCAGGAAGTGGTGAACCGCTTCCCCGACAGCGCCTATGCCCGCGACGCCAAGCTAAAGATCGATCTGGCCCGCGACCACCTGGCCGGCAAGGAAATGGAAATCGGCCGCTACTACCAGCGCCAGAACCTACTCGCCGCGGCAATCGGCCGCTACCAGCGGGTGGTGGACGACTACCAGAC
This sequence comes from bacterium, assembly GCA_027311165.1. Taxonomy (GTDB): domain Bacteria; phylum Pseudomonadota; class Alphaproteobacteria; order Acetobacterales; family Acetobacteraceae; genus DAICZL01. Next base: position 612 of record DAICZL010000354.1, on the reverse strand, counting down.
CACCAACCACGTGGCCGAGGCGCTGCACCGGCTGACCGAGATCTATCTGCAGCTGGGCATGCCCGGCGAGGCCCGCCGCACCGCCGCGGTGCTCGGCCACAACTACCCCGGCAGCCGCTGGTACGAGCAAAGCTACAACGCCCTGATCGCGACCGGCGAGGTGAACGCCTCGAAACTGCCGGAACCCGAGCAGGGCTTCTTCTCGCGCAATTTCGGCTGGCTGTTCTGATGGTCCGGCCTGGACCCAATCCGCCCGGGCCCCGGCTCGATCGGACCGAAGGGGCACAACCCCGCGCGCAGGGGACTGGCGCACCGGAAATGACGCCACCGGGGATCGGCCATCAGACCCCGACGGGTCGATCCGTCCGGGCGCTGCCGCCGCCCCCCTGACCGGGTCCCCAAACCCGCATGCGTGAGACCAGCAGTCCGACATGCCGGGCCGATCCGGCCGGCAGTCCCTCGGCCGCGGGGCAGGGCCGGCCGGGCACCGTCTGCAGAGCCGCCAATGCCCCGCCCGGTCCCGGGCCAAGACAAGGGCCGAGGGCTCCACCCTCCCCGCGCCCGCGGGCAACAGGCGCCCGTGGGCCGGTCGCCGTCCCGGCCGCACCGGTC
>DAICZL010000353.1 GCA_027311165.1 bacterium | reverse complement strand
TCATCGAGGCGAGCTGGTTCGCCGATGCGGCCCCGTCGCTGCCGTTGGGCGAGGCGTTCCATTCCCGCCGGCTGCGCCTGGTGGCGAGCCAGGTGGGCGAGGTCGCGGCGCCGATGCGCGGCCGGCGCAGCCATGGCGAACGGCTGTCCGTGGCGCTCGGCCTGCTCGATGATCCGCGGCTGGACGCGCTGCTGGAAGGCCCGACGCCGTTCGCGGCGCTGCCGGATGCGATGCCCGCCATCCTTTCCCCAGGCGGGCTGTGCCATGTCATCACCTATGGAGCCCTGTGAATGTTCAGCCTGACCGTCTGCGACCACATCATGATCGCCCACAGCTTCCGCGGCGCCGCCTTCGGACCGGCGCAGAAGCTGCACGGTGCCACCTTCGTGGTGGAAGCCGAGTTCCGCGCGCCGCGGCTGGACGCCGACCAGCTGCTGGTGGATATCGCGTTGGCGCGAACCGAGCTGCGCCGGCTGCTCGACGGGCTGGACTACGCCAATCTCGACGAGCTGCCGGCGCTCGCGGGGGCCAATACCACCACCGAGTTCATGGCCTGCCACATCCACGGCCTGCTGGCTGCCGCCTGCCGCGAGGGCCGGCTGGGCGGCGGCGGACACGACGTGGCGATGCTGAAGGTGACCCTGCGCGAAAGCCCGCTCGCCTGGGCGGCCTATGAGGCCGCGCCGTGATGCGCATCGCCTTGCTGGTGCCGGCGCCGTTCACCACCGTTTCGGGCGGCTATGCCTATGACCGGCGGATGGTCGCCGGCCTGCGCGCGGCCGGCCACGAGGTCTCGGTGATCGAGCTCGCCGGTCGCCATCCGCTGCCCGACACCGCCGCGCGCGGTGCCGCCCACGCCGCCTGGGCGGCGCTGCCTGCGGGAACCCTGAAGCTGATCGACGGCCTGGCGCTGGCGGCCTTCGACGGCACCGACCTGGCCCGTGCCGCCGGGCTGATCCACCACCCGACCTCGATCGAGACCGGCTTCAGCGAGGAAGACCGCGCCAGCCTGCGCGCCGCCGAGACCCGGCTGATGCCGATGCTGGCGCGCGTCATCGTGACCAGCGCGCCGACCGCCGCGCAGCTGGCCGAGTCGTTCGGCGTGCCCCGCGCACGCATCGCGGTGGTGCTGCCCGGCACCGATGAAGCCCCGCGCAGCACCGGATCGGGCAAGGCGGGCTGCCACATCCTGGCGGTGGCGACGCTGCTGCCGCGCAAGGGCTACGACGTGCTGCTGCGGGCGCTGGCCAGGCTGTTCGACCTCGACTGGCGGCTGACCATCGTCGGATCGGCCAGCCGCGATCCGGCCTGCGCGGCTGCGCTCTCGGCGCTCGCCGGGACGCTCGGGATCGCTCACCGGGTCCGCTTCGCCGGCGAACTGACCGATGCGGCGCTGGAGGCCGAATGGCGGAGCGCCGACCTGTTCGCGCTGGCCACACACTGGGAAGGCTACGGCATGGCGGTCGCGGAAGCGCTGCGCCGGGGGCTGCCGGTGGCGGTGACCGCGGGCGGCGCCGCGGCCGATCTGGTGACCCCGGAGACCGGCGTGAGCGCGCCGCCGGGCGATCACGAGGCGCTGTCGAAGGCGATGCGGCGGCTGATCTTCGATACCGGGCTGCGCGCCGAGATGGCCGAAGCCGCCTGGCGGCAGGGACAGGCGCTGCCGGACTGGCAGACCCAGGCGGCGCGGTTCGCGCAGGCGCTGGCGGAGGGCGGCGAAGGCCAGGAGCTCCGCCTCGATGCCCCATCGGGGAACCCGCCCGCGAGCTGAGCTCGCCCAGCCGGACCCGCGCCCCCTCCGGGATCCCCC
>DAICZL010000349.1 GCA_027311165.1 bacterium | reverse complement strand
GCGGGCGGCGCGGGCGCGGGCGGGCAGGCCGGTGACGGCGGGGTCCGGCCAGTCCAGCGCCAGCACCCGGGCGGGGATGCCGCGTCCGGCCAGCCGGTGCCACGTCAGCGCGGCTTCCCGCGCCGAGGCCGCGCGCAGCCGGTGATCGACGATCAATGCCAGCACCCCGCCGCCCGCCGTCCGCGCCCAGCGATCGGCCAAGAGGCAGAGCGCCAGACTGTCCGCCCCGCCCGAGACGGCGACGGCGACCTGCGGGGAGGCGGCGAAGGGGCCGAGCCCGGCCATCAGCGCGGCGAATTCCGCCGCACCGACCGGGGATGGTCCGCTCAGCGGCAGCCCGCGCGCTGGCGCAGCGCGCTGGCCTGCTCGCGCAGATCCGGTCGGGGGCTCGGGAACTCTGCACGGAACTTGTCGAGCGTCTCGCAGGCCGAGCGCTTCTCGCTGATCGCGGTCAGCGCCGCGGCCAGGCCCAGCAGCGCGTCCGGAGCGTGGCTGCCGGTGCGCGAATGGCTGTAGGTGTCGTCGAAGGCAATCGCCGCCTGGGCCCAGTCCTTGCGGCCGGCCAGCGCCTGGGCGCGCAGGAACTGCGCGTCATAGGCGCGCGGGGTGGCGCGCCCGGCGCTCAGCACCTCATTGGCGGCAAGCTCGGCGGCCTGGTAGTCGCGTCTCGCGAGGGCGGCGTTGCCTTCCTGCAGCGCCAGTTCCGGAGTGCGATGCCCGCCCGCCTGCGGCGGCAGCGGCGCCGCGTCCGGCAGCGCCGTCAGGGGCGGCATGGCCGCCACTCCGGCAGACGACACTCCCGGCACCGGCGGGGCCATGGCGGCCGAACCGGCCGGACGCAGCCCGGCCTTGCCCTCGACCGCCTGGAGGCGGAAATCGAGATCGCCGATCTGCTTGGCCAGATCCTGGGTCTGGCGCTGGATCTGGTTGCCGAGTTCCTCGTTGCTGCCGCGCAGCCGCCGCACCTCCTCCTCGAGCGGCTGCACCCTTCCAAGCAGTTCGTGGGTCATCTCGCTCGCCCCGTTCGCCGCCGGTGGGCTGGGCCGGCCGATGCCGAGGAACGAGCCGCCGCCTTGTTGCCCCCCCCCGCGGGAGACCTGATCGCGCAGGGCCTGCAGATCGCGCCGCAGTTCCAGAAGCTGGTTCTGCAGCGCGATCCCTTCGCGGCTGTCGACCTGCGCCCAGGCCGGACCGGCGGGGCTCGCCAGCCCCGCCAGCAGGGTCCAGACGACCACGGCATGCGCGGTCCGGATCAGGCAACGACGTTGCCTCGCCACCGCGGCGCGGGTGCAGCGCGTCGATGCGCGCACGGTCCCGGCCGGCCGCTCAGCGCACCGAGGTGATGGCGTTGCGATTCTGCGCCCAGGCGCTCTCATCGGAGCCGAGCGCGGTCGGCCGGTTCTTGCCGTAGCTGATCGTGCTGATCCGCGCCGAGGCGGTGCCCTTGGCCACCAGGTAGTCGCGGGCGGCATTGGCGCGGCGCTGGCCGAGCGCGAGATTGTACTCCTCGGTCCCCCGCTCGTCGGTGTTGCCGGCGACCTGCACCTGCACCTGCTGGAACTTGGACAGCCAGTCGGTCTGCCGGTCCAGCGTCTGCTTCGCCTCCGCCGAGAGGGTCGAGGCGTCGAACGCGAAGAACACCCGGTCACCGACGTTCTTGACCAGATCCTCCTGGCTGCCCGGGGCCGGGCCCGAAGTCGCCGCCGCCCCGCCCGAGCCGCTGGACGAGCCGGTCGTGGTGGGGCTGGCGCAGGCGGCCAGCAGGGCGATGGCGGCAAAACCGCTGAGCAGCTTGATGTTCATTCTGGCAGGTTCCCGGTTTGGGGTGGGCGTGAAGGCTCAGCGATATGGAGGTTTTGAGCCATCGTCGCCCCACATCGTCAATAAATCCGCGATTAGCCCTTGGTTCCTGGCCCGGTCAAGCATCACCCGTGCCGCGCCGCCTCCGCATCTCGTTGGCGGCACCCGAAGCCGCCGGTCAGCCGAGCAGCGGCGACCAGGCCGGGTCGGAGGCGTCGGTCGGCGTCTGCACCACCCGCTCGTTGAAGCCGGTGATGTCGATCGAGACCAGCCGCGAGGAGAAGCCGTTGCCACGATTGTCGCGGGCGGGCGTCTCGCGCCAGAACATCAGCACCCGCCCGTTCGGCGCGAAGGTCGGTCCCTCGACCGCGAAGCTCTCCGAGAGGATCCGCTCGCCCGACCCGTCCGGGCGCATCACCCCGATCGCGAAATTGCTCGATCCGAGCCGGGTGAAGGCGATCAGGTCGCCGCGCGGCGCCCAGACCGGGGTGGTGTAGCGGCCCTCGCCGAACGAA
>DAICZL010000342.1 GCA_027311165.1 bacterium | reverse complement strand
CCCCTGGCAACGACCGGCCCCCCCCCTGCGGGGCAAGGCAGGGCGGCAGTCAGGGGCGGGCCGGCGCCCTCTCTGCCCCGGCGCGGCCGCAGCGCCGCTCTGCTTCGGGCCAGAGCGCGATCGGGCCCGGTTGCAATGGGATCTGCGGCCCGCTCGCGCTCTAGCTCATTGTTTTGGCGTGAAATTTTATCGCGGTTGAAGTCAACCTGATGCGATATTGCTCTAGGATCCGATCGGAACGCGCGCTAGTGTGGAAAATGCCCTGACATCGCAACCCTGGATGGCACCCCCGGCCGATGCGTCTGCCCACGAGCAACGTCTTCTGGTCGGGGCTGGAAGCGGCGGCGGCGTCGGGCCTGTCCTTCGCGGCGGCCTTCGTGGTGGCCCGCATCGTCGGACCGGCCGAACTCGGGGTGGGCGCGGCCGTGGTGGCGATCAACGTGCTGCTGTGTGTGGTGGTCAATGCGTTGTTCGCCGATGCGCTGGTCCAGCGCCCGGGCCTGACCGCGGAGGAGGCCTCCTCCGGGCTGTGGGCAGGGCTGGCGGCGGGCGCGCTGGGTGCGCTGATCCAGATCGCGCTGGCCTGGCCGCTGGGGCTGGCCATCGCCGATCCGCGGATCTCGCCGATGTGCCTGCTGCTCGCCCTGCCGCTGCCGCTGGTGGGCACGGCCGGCGCGGTGCAGGGGCTGCTGACAAGGGACCGGCAGTACCGCCGGCTCGCGGGCCGCACCCTGTTCGGACAGGGCGGCGGCACTCTGGTCGGCATCCTGCTCGCCGGCCATGGCGCCGGGGCCTGGGCGCTGGTCTGCCAGCAGGCGACGACCTCGCTGCTGGGCGCGCTGGTGCTGCTGCTGGGCACGGAATTCCGCCCCCGCCCGATCTGCCGCTGGCGCGATGTCCGGGCCCTGCTGGCGATCGGCCTGCCACTCACCGCCGGCACCCTGGTGCAGCAGGGCCGCTACCGCGCCTTCGCGGTGCTGATCGGCAGCCTGGCCGGCCCGGCCGTGCTGGGCCAGGTGCATATGGCATTCCGCCTGGTCGATACCGTGCGCGACCTCGCGATCAACGCGCTGTGGCGGCTGTTGCTGCCTACCATGTCCGAACGCCAGGCCGACCGGCCGGCGCTGCGCGCCAGCATCGAGCGTTCGCTGGCGCTGTAGGGCCTGGTGCTGTTCCCGATCCTGGGCGCCATGCTGGTCAGCATCCATCCGCTGGTGGCGCTGCTGCTGGGTCCCGCCTGGCAGGACTGCGCCGGCGCGGCCGCACTGCTGCTCGTGCTGGCGGTGCCGGTGTTCCTGGCCTTTCCCGCCACGGTGGCGCTGGTCGCGGTCGGGCGGGCGCAGGTCGCCCTGGCCGGGGCGGTGGCGATGATGGTGCTGAGCCTGGCCTGGGCCGCGCTGCTGCGCCCGGCCGGGCCGCTGGGCGCAGCCCTGGTCTGGGGCGCGGCGCAGATCGCGGTGACCCCGGTGCTGCTGCTGGCCTCGGCCCGTGCGCTGGCCCTGCCGGCCTCGGCGCTGGTGGCCGCGGCCATGCCGGCCATGGCCGTCTCCCTGCTGGCCACCGCCGCCGCCTGGCAGATCCCAAGGCTGCTGGGCGAGCCCGGTTCGCCGTCCGGGCTGATCGCCGCCCGGCTCGCGGTGGGTGCGGCAGTCTATCTGCCGGCGGCCGCGCTGTTCCTGGGCGGCAGCGTGCGCGCGGCCCTCGCCGCGTTCGGGCTGGCATCACAACCGCGACCCGGCCGGCGCTTCACCCCGGCCGGGGAGGGAACCACGCCGCGGCTGGCGGCCTTGCCCGTCACGGCGGCCCCCGGCCCGCGCGCGGGCTTGCAATTGCCTCGGGGCGAGGCTTCAGTGCTGATCGATCCCGCCGCCACAACGCTGCGCCCGCTCGGGTCCGACTGAGTGTCCCGCCCAGGGATCCGCCGCCGGGCCTGCCGCCGCCGTCTGACAGGAGAGCCGAAACGACCGATCCCGCCCTCCTGACCGCGACCGAAGCGGCACGGCGCATCCGGCAGGGCCGGCTCGCCCCCGAGGAGCTGATGGCCGCCTGCCGGCAGCGCATCGCCGCGCGTGAGGCCGTGCTGCGCGCCTTCAGCGTCATGGCCGAGCCTGCCGCGACCGCTGCCGGCCAGGCCCCTCCCGGCGCCGAGGGGCCGCTGCATGGCCTGCCGGTCGGGGTGAAGGACGTGCTGGACACCGCCGATCTGCCCACCGCCTATGGCTCGCCGATCTGGGAAGGCTGGCGCCCCCGCGCCGATGCCGCCTCGGTCGCGGCGGCGCGCGCGGCCGGGGCGGTGGTGATCGGCAAGACCGTCACCACCGAGTTCGCCACCCGCCAGCCGGGCCCCACCACCAACCCGCATGATCCGGCCCACACCCCGGGCGGATCGAGCAGCGGCTCGGCTGCCGGTGTGGCGGCGGGTTTCTTCCCGCTCGGCTTCGCCACCCAGACCGCCGGCAGCGTGATCCGTCCGGCGGCCTATTGCGGCGTGGTGGGCTACAAGCCGAGTTTCGGGCTGATCAACCGCTCCGGCATGAAGATCATGTCCGACAGTCTCGACACGATCGGCGTGATGGCGCGCAGCGTCGCCGATTGCGCGCTGTTCGCCGGCGCCATCGCCGGCGTCGATCTCGGCGATCCCGATCTCCGGCCCGATCGCGCCCCGCGCATCGGCCTGTGCCGCTCGCCGGCCTGGAATATGGCCTTGCCGGAGACGGTGGCGCTGTTCGAGACCCTGCCGGCGCGGCTGGAACACGCCGGGGCACATGTCGAGGCATGCGAGCTGGAAGCCCCCTGGTTCACCCGGCTGCAGGAGGCCCAGCCGATCGTGATGAACGCCGAGAGCGGCAGGGCGATGGCCTGGGAGCGCGCCTGGCACCTGGATCGGATCAGCGCGGAGCTGCGCGGGAGGCTCGACTGGGGGCTCGGCCAGTCCGAGGCGGCGCTGGCCGAGGCGCATCACACGATCGAGAAGGCGCGGCTCGCCTTTCCGCTGGCCAGCGCCGCGGTGGACGTGCTGGTGAGCCCCTCGGCGCCGGGCGAGGCGCCGGAAGGGCTCGGCTGGACGGGGGATCCGGCCTTCAACCTGATCTGGACCAGCCTGCACGTGCCCTGCATCACGGTGCCGGCCGGCACCGGGCCCGCGGGATTGCCGCTCGGGGTGCAGATCATCGCACGCCGCGGCGAGGACCGCGCGATGCTGGCCTGGGCGCAATGGGTGGCGGCGGCGCTGGCCGCCTGACCGGCGCTGGCGGCCAGACCAGGGGCTTCGCGCCGCGTGGGCCATCTGGGAAACCCGCCCGGGGGGAAACCCGCCAGGGGGGAAACCCGCCAGGGGCAAACCCGCCAGGGGCAAACCCGTGGACCCGTTCCCTGGGTGGGTACCCCGCAGGGAATGCCGGGTCCAGGGACCGCCGGTCCCAAGTGTCCTGCCCCCGAAGTTCGCGGTTCCTCACCGCGACCTTCGGGGATCAGCAGGCCACTGAAAACAACGAACTGGTGTCCCGGTTCCGACCACATTTCAATGCTGCGAATTTCGGAATCGGGACACTAGCGGGTCCAGGGCGACGCCCTGGCCTGGCCTTCCAACGATGTGCAGGGGTGCCGACTCGCGGCCACCCACTATATGTAGATCCCGTCGCGGCAGCGCTGGTGCCGCTCACCGATCCAGGAGACCCGTCCCGATGTCCCAAGCCAGTGGCGCGGCCGATGAGCACAAGGTGCGCTTCGATCTGCTGACCGAGAACCCGGTCTACAAGCCGTTCCGCTATCCTTGGGCCTATTAGGCCTGGCTGACCCAGCAGCGCGTGCACTGGCTGCCCGAGGAGGTGCCGCTCGCCGACGATGTGAAGGACTGGCACCGCAATCTGTCCGAGGCCGAGCGCAACCTGCTGACCCAGATCTTCCGCTTCTTCACCCAGGCCGATGTCGAGGTGAACAACTGCTACATGAAGCATTATTCCCGGGTGTTCAAACCCACGGAAGTGCTGATGATGCTGTCATCCTTTTCGAACATCGAGACGATCCATATCGCCGCCTACAGCCATCTGCTGGACACGGTGGGAATGCCGGAGCTGGAATATTCGGCATTCATGAAATACAAGGAGATGAAGGACAAATTCGACTACATGCAGTCTTTTTCGGTGGACAGCAAGCACGAGATCGCCAAGACCATGGCGGCGTTCGGTGCCTTCACCGAGGGGCTTCAGTTGTTTGCCTCGTTTGCGATTCTGCTGAACTTCCCCAGGTTCAACAAGATGAAGGGCATGGGCCAGATCATTTCCTGGTCGGTGCGCGACGAGACGCTGCACTGCCTGTCCATGATCAAGCTGTTCCGGACTTTCGTGCAGGAGAACCCGGAGATCTGGACCGAGGAGCTCAAGCGCGACATCTACCTCACCTGCGCCACCATCGTCGATCACGAGGACGCCTTCATCGATCTGGCTTTCGAGCTCGGCCCGGTCGAAGGGCTCGATGCCCGCGGGGTCAAGGAATATATCCGCTTCATCGCCGATCGCCGGCTGACCCAGCTCGGCCTCAACCCGCTCTATCACGTGGCACGCAACCCGCTGCCCTGGCTCGACGACATGCTGAACGCGGTCGAGCACACCAATTTCTTCGAGAACCGGGCGACCGAATACAGCCGCGCCTCGACCACCGGCACCTGGGAGGAAGCCTTCGCCCAGTCGGTGTTCACCGGCGGCGGCCAGGAGGCGGTGCTGCCGGCATAGCCAAAGCGGGTCCGCCGGCGGGGCAGGCGCGGCACCGGGCAGAACCCGCCCGGTCTCGCTTTTCCCGCCATCCTGCTAAGCTCGCGCCATGACACGTATCATCCGCTGGGTCGCCTCTGGCCTGTCCGTTCTGCTGCTGGCTCTGTGGGGCGTCGTGTGGCTCACCGGCGGCCATGGCGCGCTGCTGCAGCGCCTGAGCGGCGGACCGGCCGGGCATGGCGGCATCGCCCTGCCGGCCGGCCTGTCGCTCGGCGGGCCGTTCTCGCTGCTCGACCAGCAGGGCAAACGGGTGAGCGAGGCCGATTTCCGCGGGCGCTGGGTGCTGATGTATTTCGGCTATGCCTATTGTCCGGATGTCTGCCCGACCGAACTGCAGACCATCGCCGCCGCGCTCGATCTGC
>DAICZL010000332.1 GCA_027311165.1 bacterium | reverse complement strand
GACCGTGTGCGCGACTGGCAGGCCGGGCTGCCGGAGCGGTTCGCGCTGCCCCACCCCTCCTGGCGGACCACCGGCTGGGAACGGGCCAATCCCTGGTTCGCCGCCGAGATTCTGCCGGTGCTTCGGGCACGGGTGGCCGCGGTGATGGGGGAAGGGGAAGCCGCCGGGGGATAAGGCAAGGCCGGTGGGTTCCCCCCCCTCCCTATCCGCCGGGCAGCGGGCGCGCCCCGCACCGGGCTGTGCCGGAGGGCACTCTGCAAGGATCGTGGGCCAAAGGCGGAGCCCTGCCCTATCCCGCCGGGCGCCGCCCCGCATTCCAGGTGCCGAGTGCCACCACAGGCGGTGCGAAGCAGGGCCGCGCCACATAGCGCCCCGCCCCGCGCACCGTCCGCAGATCGCCATCCGTCCACACCAGCCTGCCCGCGCAGATCGTGTGGCGCGCGAGGCCGGTCACCTCCATCCCCTCGAACACGCTGAAATCGACGTTCTGATGATGCGTCTTCGCCGAGATCCTGCGGCTGCCGGCGGGGTCCCACACCACCAGGTCGGCATCCGCCCCGACGCTCACCGAGCCCTTGCGCGGGAAGATGTTGAAGATCTGCGCGGTGTTGGTGGAGGTGACGCGCACGAATTCCTGCGCCGTCAGCCGCCCCGTCCCCACGCCGTGGTGCCACAGCACGCTCATCCGCTCCTCGATGCCGCCGGTGCCGTTCGGGATCATGGTGAAATCCCCCATGCCGCGCGCCTTCTGCGGCGCGCAGAAGCAGCAATGATCGGTCGCGGTGGTCTGCAACGTGCCGGAGACGAGCCCCGCCCACAGCGCCTGCTGGTGATGCTTCGGCCGGAATGGCGGGCTCATCACATAGGCCGCCGCGGCGGCCCAGTCCGGGTTGTGATACACGCTCTCGTCCACCAGCAGATGCTGCGCCAGCACCTCGCCATAGACGCGCTGGCCGCGGGCCCGCGCCCGCCCGATCGCCGCGGTGGCTTCGGCGGTGGAGACATGCACGATGTAGATCGGCGCGCCCAGCAGCCCGGCGATGGCGATCACCCGCTGCGCCGCCTCGCCCTCCACCTCGGGCGGCCGCGACAGCGCATGGCCCTCCGGCCCGGTGATGCCGGCTTCCAGAACCTGCTTCTGCAGGTGCGCCACGGCATCGCCGTTCTCGGCGTGGATGTTGCAGATCGCGCCCAGTTCCAGCGCCCGGCCGATGCTGTTCAGCAGCACCGTGTCATCGACCATCAGCGCGCCCTTGTAGGCCATGAAATGCTTGAAGCTGTTGACGCCGTGGTCGCGGGTCAGCGCGCCCATCTCCGCGGCCACCTGTTCGCTCCACCAGGTGACCGCGACGTGGAAGCTGTAATCGGCGGCGGATTTCTCGGCCTTCGCGCTCCAGTCGCGCCAGGCCTGCACCAGCGAGGTGCCGGGATCGGGGATCGCGAAATCGATGATCATGGTGGTGCCGCCGGCGGCGGCGGCGGAGGTGCCGGTGAAGAAATCCTCGCTCGCCACCGTGCCCATGAAGGGCAGCTCCATATGCGTATGCGGATCGAGCCTGCCCGGCATCACCAGCATTCCGCCGGCATCGACCACCGCGCCGCCCGCCGGCGGCTCGATCGCCGGCGCCACCTCGGCGATCCTGCCGTCCCGGCAGAGCACGTCGGCGCGGAAACTCTGCTCGGCGGTCACCACCGTGCCGCCACGGATCAGAAGCGTCATGTCCGGTCCCCTTCCCTCGGCTTGCGTATGCCGCAGCCTTGCAGCACCAGGCGCACCACGGTCTCGGTCGCGATAGCGAACTCCGCCGGCCCGATCGGGCGGCTGTCCAGCACCACCTCGATCTTGGCCGCGAAATCGGCATAGGTCTGGGTCATCGCCCAGATCGCGAAGAACAGAGGCGCCGGCGCGACCGGGTCCATCAGCCCGGCGGCGATCCAGCCCTCGATCACCGCGGCATGGGCGGCGACGCGGCGGCGCAGCTCGATCCGGAGATAGTCCCGGATCCGCGGCGCGCCGGCCAGCACCTCACCGGCGAAGATGCGCGAGGCCTCCGGGCGGTCGCGGCTGTCTGCCATCTTGGCCCGGACATAGCCCGCGAGCGCTGTCCCCGGATCGCGCGCGGGGGTGATCCAGGCGGCGGCGCGGTCCAGCCAGAGCGACAGGATCCCTTCGAGCACGGCCCGGTACAGCCGCTCCTTGGTGCCGAAATAATAATGCAGATTGGCCTTGGGCAGCCCCGCTTCCCGCGCGATCTGGGCCATGGTCGCGCCGTGAAAGCCGCGCGCGGCGAACACGCGCTCGGCGGCGGCGAGGATCTGCGCCGTGCTGGCCTGCCGGATCGTCTCCCGCGGACCGGCCGCCGGTACTGCGCGCGTGACAGGCAAACCGCCTCCGTTCCGGGCAGGCCCCGCCGGCTAACCGCCTCCCCCGCGGGCGCATCCAGTGTCTGCGCCTAATATCGCGCCCAACCTGACCGTGTGGTCAAGAATTTCATTGACGCGGTTCCGCCCCCGGCGCTTAGCTTTCGCGTCGATCCACCGGGCAGGAGCGGCCATGGACCAGGTGCAGGACATCGCCGCCGGCCGGCTGAGCGCGGCGGAGCTCGCCGCCAATTTCGCCGACGCCCACCCCCCGCTCACGCCCTCCGAGGCGCCGGTCGAAGCCAGCCGCTGCTATTTCTGCCACGACGCCCCCTGCATCGAGGCCTGCCCGACCGGCATCGACATTCCCGGCTTCATCCGCGCCATCGCCACCGGCAATCCGCGCGGCGCGGCCCTGACGATCCTGGAGGCGAACATCCTCGGCGGCAGCTGCGCGCGGGTCTGCCCGACCGAGGTGCTGTGCCAGGGCGCCTGCGTGCGCATGGCGCAGGAAGGCCGCGCGGTGAATATCGGCGCGCTGCAGCGCCATGCCACCGACTGGCTGATGGCGCACGAGCCCCGGCCCTTCGCCCGCGCCCCGGCGACCGGCAGGCGCGTCGCGGTGGTGGGCGCGGGTCCCGCCGGTCTCGCCTGCGCGCATCTTCTGGCGCGGCACGGGCACGAGGTGGTGGTGTTCGACGCCCGGGCGAAACCGGGCGGACTGAACGAATACGGCATCGCGGCCTACAAGCTGGCGGACGATTTCGCCCAGGCCGAGATCGCCTACATCCTCTCGGTCGGCGGCATCCGCATCGTGCCTGGCCAGGCGCTCGGCGGCGATCTGTCGCTGGCTTCGCTGCGCGCGGAGTATGCGGCGGTGTTTCTCGGGCTCGGGCTGCAGGGCAGCCGGGATCTGGGCATCGCGGCGCCGCCGCTCGCCGGCGTGCAGGACGCCGTGGCCTTCATCGCCGCGCTGCGCCAGGCGCCGGACAAGGCCCAGGTGCCGGTCGGGCGCCGGGTGGTGGTGATCGGCGGCGGCAACACCGCGATCGACGCCGCGACGCAGGCGCGCCGGCTCGGCGCCGAGGACGTCACCATCGTCTATCGCCGCGGGCCGGCGCAGATGTCGGCGACAAGCAAGGAGCAGGACTGGGCGCAGACCAATGGCGTGCGCATCCGCCACTGGGCGAGCCCGCTGCGATTGCTGGGCGAGGCCGGCGCCGTCACGGGGGTGTCCTTCGCCCGCACCCGGCCCGATGCCGCAGGCCTCGCCATTCCCGCCGGGCCGGGCTTCACCCTGGAGGCCGACATGGTGCTGAAGGCGGTCGGGCAGTGCTTCATCGCCGATCCGCTCGGCGCTGCCGAGGCCCCGGCACTGGTCCCCGGGCGCATCGCGGTCGATGCCGAGGGCCGCACCAGCCTGCCCGGCGTGTTCGCCGGCGGCGACTGCACCGCGGGGGCGGATCTCACCGTTCGCGCCGTCGCCGATGGCAAGCGCGCGGCCGAGGCGATCTGCCGCATGCTCGGCCCCTGAACGGTTATGGCAGACCACCCTTACGCGAAACGACCGGCCAGCCCGGCGCGATGCGCCCGGGCCGCCGGTCCCGCGCCGCGCCGCGATCTTCCCCCGCACTGAGCCCAGGCATCCCATCATGGCCGATCTGACCACGAATTTCGCCGGCATCCGCAGCCCCAACCCGTTCTGGCTGGCCTCGGCGCCGCCCACCGACAAGGCCTACAACGTGGAACGCGCCTTCCGCGCCGGCTGGGGCGGGGTGGTGTGGAAGACGCTCGGCGAGGACCCGCCGGTGGTCAACGTCTCCTCCCGCTACGGCGCGATCTCCTATAACGGCGCCCGCATGGCCGGGTTCAACAATATCGAACTGATCACCGACCGGCCGCTATCGGTCAATCTCGACGAGATCCGCCGGGTGAAGCGCGACTGGCCCGACCGCGCCGTGGTGGTCAGCCTGATGGTACCCTGCGAGGAAGCCAGCTGGCAGCGCATCCTGCCGCTGGTGGAAGCCACCGGCTGCGACGGGGTGGAGCTGAATTTCGGCTGCCCGCACGGCATGAGCGAGCGCAACATGGGCTCGGCGGTCGGCCAGGTACCGGACTATGTCGAGATGGTCACGCGCTGGTGCAAGCGCCATTCCCGCCTGCCGGTGATCGTGAAGCTGACGCCCAATATCACCGACATCCTGGCCCCCGCCGCGGCGGCCCGCGCCGGGGGGGCGGACGCGGTGTCGCTGATCAACACCATCCAGTCGATCACCGGCGTCGATCTCGACCTGATGGCGCCGGAACCCGTGGTCGGCGGCCAGGGCACGCATGGCGGCTATTGCGGACCCGCCGTCAAGCCGATCGCGCTGCGCATGGTGGCCGACATCGCCCGCGACGGCGCGACCCGCGGCCTGCCCATCTCCGGCATCGGCGGCATCGCGAGCTGGCGGGATGCCGCCGAGTTCATCGCCCTCGGCGCCGGCACGGTGCAGGTCTGCACCGCGGCGATGCATTACGGCTTCAGGATCGTCACGGACATGATCGACGGCCTGTCGAACTGGATGGACGCCAAGGGCCACCGCACGCTGGAGGAGGTGCGCGGCCGCGCCATCGCCAATTACGTGCACTGGAACGATCTCGACCTCAACTACAAGTCTCTGGCGCGGATCGACCAGGATCTGTGCATCCGATGCGGCCTGTGCCACATCGCCTGCGAGGATACGTCCCACCAGGCGATCGCGGCGCTGCGTGTCGATGGCGCCAGGCGCTACGAGGTGATCGACGCGGACTGCGTCGGCTGCAATCTCTGCGCCCATGTCTGCCCGGTGGAGCACTGCATCACCATGCAGCCCCAGCCGACCGGGCGGGGGAAGCTCACCTGGACGCAGCATCCCAACAACCCGCTCCGCCAGGAGGCCGCCGAATGAGCGCGCCCGCCGCCAATCTGCGCATCGACCCGGACCGGCTCTGGGCGACGGTGATGGACACCGCGAAGATCGGCGGGACGGAGAAGGGCGGCATCTGCCGGCTGACCCTGACCGATCTCGACCGGCAGGTGCGCGACTGGTTCGTTGCCGCCTGCCGCGAGGCCGGCTGCGCCGTGACCATCGACGACATGGGCAACATCTTCGCCCGCCGCCCGGGCCGCGACAATTCCCTGAAACCGATCGCCATCGGCAGCCATCTGGACACCCAGCCGACGGGCGGCAAGTTCGACGGGGTGATCGGCGTGCTGGCGGGGCTGGAAGTGCTGCGCACGCTGAACGATGCCGGTTTCGAGACCAACGCGCCGATCGAGGTGATCGACTGGACCAACGAGGAAGGCAGCCGCTTCGCTCCGGCCATGCTGTCCTCGGGCGTGTTCGCCGGCGCCTTCGACCGCGACTACGCCTACGCCCGCACCGACCGCGAGGGCAAAAGTTTCGGCGCGGAACTCGCACGCATCGGCTATCGCGGCGAGACCCCCTGCGGCGCGCATCGGCTGGCCGCCCATTTCGAGCTGCATATCGAGCAGGGACCGATCCTGGAGGCCGAGGGCCGCAGCATCGGCATCGTCACCGGCGTGCAGGGCATGCGCTGGTACGAGGTGACCGTGACGGGCTCGGAGAGCCATGCCGGATCGACACCGATGCCCCTGCGCAAGGACGCGCTGCTGGCCGCCTCCCGCATGGTGGTCGCGGTGAACGCGGTGGCGCTGGCCCATGCCCCCGATGCGGTGGCCACGGTCGGGCTGCTGGAAAGCCGCCCCAACAGCCGCAACGTCATTCCCGGCGCGGTGTTCTTCACCATCGACCTGCGCCATCCGAGCGATGCCGTGCTGGCCGCGATGGAGGCCGATACCGAAGCCGCCCTGCGCGGCATCGCCGCCGCTTCCGGCATCGATGTCGGGATCGAGCGGGTGTGGGATTCGCCGGCGGTGCGGTTCGATGCCGATTGCGTGGCCGCCGTACGCGACGCCGCCGCTGGCGCCGGCCATCCCGCGCGCGAGATCGTCTCGGGCGCCGGGCACGATTCCGCCTATATCGCCCGGGTCGCGCCCACCACGATGATCTTC
>DAICZL010000308.1 GCA_027311165.1 bacterium | reverse complement strand
CGCATAGACCATCCGCCTTGGCAGCCCGGTCGCCGCCGCAACCAGCGCCGCCGCGTCTTTCAGGCTGTGCCCGGCCAGCGCCGCCCGCAATTGCCGGTCGAGGCCCTCGGCATCGGCTGCGGCCTCGGCGGGCGGGCCCAGCACCAGAGTGATCTCGCCGCGCGCCGGATTGGCGGCATAGTGGGCGGCCAGCGCCGGCAGGGTGTCGCGGCGGACTTCCTCGAAGCGCTTGGTCAGTTCGCGGGCCACCGCCGCCGGCCGGTCGCCGAACGCGGTCGCCAGATCGGCCAGCGTCTCGGCCAGCCGGTGCGGCGCCTCGTGCCAGATCAGGCTGGCTGCGAGCCCCGCCGCCTCGGCGGCGCGCAGCCGGCCGAAGCCGGCCAGCCGTGCCGCCTGGCGCGGCGGGGGAAAGCCCAGGAACAGGAAAGGCTGCGGCGGCAGGCCGGACAGGGTCAGCGCCATCACCGCGGCATTCGGCCCCGGCACCGCGCCGACCGACAGGCCGGCGGCGATCGCCGCGCGCACCAGCCGGTAGCCGGGATCGGAGACCAGCGGCGTGCCGGCATCCGACACCAGCGCGATCCGCCGCCCCTGGTGCAGGAGCCGCAGCAGATGCGGAATACGGGCATCCTCGTTGTGCTCGTGCAGCGGCTCGACCCGGGCGGCGATACCGAGCGCAGCCAGCAGCCGCGCGGTATGGCGGGTATCCTCGCACAGCACCAGTTCGGCGCTGCGCAACGCCTCGGCGGCGCGAGGCGAGATATCGCCGAGGTTGCCGATCGGCGTGGAAACCAGCACAAGACCGCGAAGCGGCAGCGCCGCGTCGTCCGGCGGCGAGTCGGGAGAGTGATCCAATGCGTCTTCGCCCATTCGCTCTGCTGTTCGCAAGCCTAGCACTTGCCGGCTGCCTCGGCGCGGGCGGCGCGCCGGTCTCCGGCTTCGGGCCGAACGGCTTCGCCCAGCCGGGCGGTTCGTCAGGCCTTGCGGGGACTCGATTCCCCGCCCCCGCCGGAAGACGCGTGGCAGTGCTGCTGCCGCTGAGCGGGGCCAATGCCGATCTCGGCCTCGCCCTGCAGAAAGCCGCCCGGCTCGTGCTCGACCAGCCGGGTGGACCGGGGGTGGACATGCTGGACACTGCCAGCACCGCCGCCGGGGCGGAGGCTGCGGCGCACCAGGCGCTCGCCGACGGGGCGGGGCTGATACTGGGCCCGCTCACCTCGGCCGAGACCGCCGCCGCCGGCCCGGTCGCGCAGGCGGCCGGGGTGGGGATGCTGGCCTTCACCAATGATACGGCCAAGGCGCGGCCAGGGGTCTGGACACTGGGCATCACCCCCGCCCAGCAGGTCCAGCGGCTGGCCGCCGCTGCCCGCGCAGCCGGGCGCACGCGCATCGCCGCCCTGCTGCCGCAGAGCGATTTCGGCCACGCGATGGCCGACGCGCTCGGCGATGCCACCCGCACACTCGGGCTGCCCGAACCGCTGATCCGCCGCTACGAGGGCGGTTTCGCCCAGATCACCGCCGCCACCCGCGATCTGTCGGGCTATGCCGACCGGCGCGGACCGATCGACGCGCAGATCAAGGCCGCCCGCGCCCGCGGCGATGCCGAGGGCAGACGCGAAGCCGCAGAGCTGGCGCGCCGGCCGGTTCCCCCCGCCCCGTTCGAGGCGCTGCTGCTCGCCGAGACCGGCGAGAAACTGTCGGAAATCCTCTCGCTGCTGCCCTATTACGACATCGATCCGCCGCAGGTGAAGCTGCTGGGCCCGAGCCTCTGGGCCTCCCCGGTTGCCCGGCGCGGCAACGAGGGCGGGCTGTCGGGGGCCTGGTTCGCCGGCCCCGATCCGGCCGCCCGCGCCGGCTTCGAGACGCGCTTCGCCGAGCAGTGCGGCGCGAGCCCGCCACCGCTCGCCGATCTCGCCTTCGATGCCGCGGCGATCGCCCGCGCGCTCGCCGCCGGGCCGGGCTTCTCGGGCGCGGCGCTCACCACGCCGACCGGCTTCACCGGCACCGACGGACCTCTCGTGCTGATGCCGGACGGCACGGTGCGACGCGGTCTCGCGCTGTTCGAAATCCATCGCGAGGGTCCGCAGATGATCGAACCCGCGCCTTCCGGGGTGTAAGGATGCGTGCCGGAAGCCCCTCCGGCCGAGCGGCAGGGCCGCTGCGCCCGACGGTCGCGGCGGGGTGGGCCGTGTCGTTGCGATGTCTGCACGGGCGCTGAGACCGATGCTGCCCGGCCTGCTGCTGGGCGCGACCGCGATCGCCGGGCCGGCGATCACCGCGCTGATGACGCTCGCGCTGTGCCACGATGCCGCGATCGTCCCGGTGCTGATCGCCATCGCCCTGGTGGTGCCGGCCAGCCTGGCGCTCGGCCTGCTCTGGGCGAATGACATCGGCCGGCTGAATGCGATCGTGCGGGAAGCCGTCGACGGGTCCGGGACGGACCGGACCGAAGGCGCGTCAGTGCCATGGCTCGGCCCGATCCAGGCCATCGCGCTCGACATCGAGCGTCTGGCGCGCGCCACCGCCGCCCGTTCGGCCCTGGTCGAGCGTCTGCGCCGGGCCGACGCGGCGATCGTCGAACGTCTGCCGGATCCGCTGATCGTGCTGGGCGCCGACCATGCGGTGCTGCGGGCCAACACCTCCGCCCGTGCCGTCTATGGGGCCGAAATGCCGGCACTGCTGCGCCATCCGGGCCTGCGCGGCGCCATCGACCGCGCCTTCGCCGACGCCGCCGACCAGGCCACCGACCTGGTGCTGCCGGTGCCGGTGCCGCGCGAGGTGCATGCGACGGTCTTGTTCCTCGACCCTCCCCTGGCCGATGGCGGCCAGGCGATCGTGGTGCTGTCCGACCGCACCAGGGAGCGCGCGGTGGAGCGCATGCGCGCCGATTTCGTCGCCAATGCCAGCCATGAACTGCGCACCCCGCTGGCCAGCCTGATCGGCTTCATCGACACGCTGCGCGGCCCCGCGGCCGAGGACCGGCCGGCCCAGGAGCGGTTCCTGGGGATCATGGCCGAGCAGGCGGCGCGGATGAACCTGCTGATCGACGACCTGCTGAGCCTGTCGCGCATCGAGCTCACCGAACACCAGCCGCCCTCGGACCGGGTCGAACTGGCGGCGCTGCTGCCGCGGATCGCGGCGGGGTTCGAGCCCAGGCTGGCGGCCAGGCGGATCACCCTGGTGGTGGAGATCGCGACCGGGCTGCCGCAGATCGCGGGCGATGCCGATCAGCTGGCGCAGGTGATGCAGAACCTGCTCGACAATGCGTTGAAATATGGCCGCGATGGCGGAACCATCCGGCTGCTCGCCGCCCGGGCGCCGGCAGGCGGGCGCTGGCCGGCCCGGCCCGGAGTGTTGGTGGGGGTGGCCGACCAGGGTGCGGGAATCGCGAAGCAGCATCTGCCAAGGCTGACCGAACGCTTCTACCGGGTCGATGCCGGCCGCTCGCGTGCGATCGGCGGCACCGGGCTCGGCCTCGCCATCGTCAAGCACATCGTCAACCGCCATCGCGGCCAGCTGCTGATCGAGAGCGAGGAGGGCGTCGGCACGACGGTCAGCTTCTGGCTGCCCGAGCGCTGATCATCACGGCGGCGACGGGCCGGGCCAACCGGC
>DAICZL010000329.1 GCA_027311165.1 bacterium | reverse complement strand
GGTGGACGGGCTGTTCGGTCCCGACACCCGCGCCGCCATCCGGCGCTTCCAGCACGAGCTGCACGCCGAGATGACCGGCCGGCTGACGCCGGCGCAATCGACCGCATTGCTTAGCCATCGGTAGCGCCAGATCGGCCCGGCCGTAATCGCCCGCCTGATGTCAGGCTGAGGCAGGTTCGTGATGAAATATGCGTGAAGCATCCTCCGCCCGACCGGCGCCGCGGTCCTGCCGCGGTCCGTCCGGGCCACACCGGGGGCGTTCCGATCCTGGCGCCCGCCTGCGGGGTCGTCCTGCGGCGCCCTCCGCCGAAGCATGACCGAAGCTGCCCCCGATGCGGCCATTTCCCTGATCGTGCTATCGCCAGCCCGGCGGCGCTGATGCAGATCGCCTCCGGGCGCGGTCTCGCACCCCCCAGGCCCGATGCGCCTTGCCATCTGGCGAAACGGACCCGACCGTCGAAGACCTGGCGTCCGTCCTGTGTCCGCGCCCCCGTCCGCCCGCCGCAGAGGAGGATCAGCGGCTTTGACCGGCTCCTCGTCCCGCCCTAAATGTCGCTTCTCGGGGTGCGTCAACCGCTGGTGGCAGCAACCCCCGCGTCACGCCGGGCCGGCACTCTCCGGATCGGGACCGGTGGGCCGGCTCCAGGGCGGTGACGTGACACCGGGGCCTGCGGCGGTGCAATCGCGCCGTGGCGGAAAATGGAAGGCGCCGCAATGGGCCTGAAGGCCAAGTTCAACCTGGTGATGCTGGCAGCCCTGCTGGCGGGGCTGGCGCTGGCCGCCGGATTATCCTGGCGGATCGTCCAGGACAACGCGCGGCGCGAGGTGCTGCAGGAAGCCTCGATCATGATGGCCGAGGCGACCGCCGTCCGCTCCTATACCAGCAAGGAGATCGCCCCGCTGCTGGCCGAACAGGGCAAGCTGCGCTTCCTGCCCCATACCGTGCCGTCCTGGGCGGCGCAGACGGTGCTGCGCAGCATGGCCGGGGAGTTCCCGGACTACACCTACAAGGAAGCCGCGCTCAACCCCACCAACCCGGCCGACCGGGCGACCGACTGGGAAGCGGCGGTGATCGACGAATTCCGCCGCGACCCGGCGCTGGCCGAATATACCGGCTCACGCCAGACCCCGGTGGGCGTCAGCATGACGCTGGCGCGGCCGATCCGCATCACCGACCAGGCCTGCCTGTCCTGCCATTCGGTGCCCGCCGCCGCGCCGGCCTCGATGATCGACCTGTATGGTACCGCCAACGGCTTCGGCTGGAAGCTCGGCGATGTCATCGGCGCGCAGATCGTCTCGGTGCCGACCACGGTCGCGGCGGCGCGCGCCGGAATGGTGTTCCAGGTGGTGCTGGCGGCGCTGGGGGCAGCGTTCCTGGTGATGATCGTGCTGCTGAACCTGCTGCTGCATTTCGTGATCGTGCGGCCGGTGCGGCGCATCTCGGCGATCGCCGGGGAGGTCAGCCTGGGCAACATGGACGCGCCCGAATTTACCGTGAAGGGCCGTGACGAGATCGCCTCGCTGGCGGAATC
>DAICZL010000325.1 GCA_027311165.1 bacterium | reverse complement strand
GCGGGGCCGGGTGTGGGCGTGTTCGACCAGCTGCGCGCGCAGGCCGGGCGCTGGGCGGCCGAAGGCCGGCGCGTGGTGATCGCCGCCTGGACCCGCGGCTCGCGCGAGCGGCTGGCGCATCTGCTGCGCGAGCACGGGGTGCACGAGGTCGCGCAGATCGAGGACTATCCCGCGGTCCGCCGGCTGCCCGCCGGCCCGGTATCGCTGGTGACGCTCGGGCTGGAGCGCGGCTTCGTCGCCGAGCGCCTGGCGGTGGTCAGCGAGCAGGACCTGCTGGGCGAGCGCATCAGCCGCCCGCCGCGCCGGCGCAAGCGCGCCGACCAGTTCATCGCGGAAGCGACCGAGATCGCCGAGGGCGATCTGGTGGTGCACCAGGAATATGGCATCGGCCGCTATGACGGGCTCGCCACCCTGACCGTGACGGGCGCTCCGCATGATTGTCTGCGGCTGATCTATGACGGCGGGGAAAAGCTGTTCCTGCCGGTCGAGAACATCGAATTGCTGTCGCGCTTCGGCAGCGAGACCGCCGGCGTGGCGCTCGACAAGCTGGGCGGGGCGGGCTGGCAGACCCGCAAGGCCCGCACCGCGAGCCGCATCCGCGACATGGCCGCCCAGCTGATCCAGGTGGCGGCGCAGCGGCGGATCCAGGACGCGGAGACGCTGGCCCCGCCCGAAGGCAGTTTCGATGAGTTCTGCGCCCGCTTCCCCTTCGCCGAGACCGAGGACCAGGCTCGCGCCATCGCCGATGTGCTGGAGGATCTGGCCGCCGGCCGGCCGATGGACCGGCTGATCTGCGGCGATGTCGGCTTCGGCAAGACCGAGGTGGCACTGCGGGCGGCCTTCGTCGCCGCGATGTCGGGCAGCCAGGTCGCGGTGGTGGTGCCGACCACGCTGCTTGCGCGCCAGCATTTCCGGGTGTTCTCCGCCCGCTTCCAGGGGTTTCCGATCCGCGTCGCGCAGCTCTCGCGCATGGTGGCGGCCAAGGAGGCGGCCGAGGTGCGCAAGGGGGTGGCCGACGGGTCCGTGAACATCGTCGTCGGCACCCACGCGCTGCTGGCGAAATCGATCGAATTCGCCGATCTGGGCCTGCTGGTGGTGGACGAGGAACAGCATTTCGGCGTCGCCCACAAGGAGCGGCTGAAGCAGATGAAGGCCGGCGTGCATGTCCTGACGCTGACCGCGACGCCGATCCCGCGCACCCTGCAGCTGGCACTGACCGGGGTGCGGGAAATGAGCGTGATCGCGACCCCGCCGGTCGACCGGCTCGCGGTGCGCACCTTCATCATGCCGTTCGACCATCTGGTGATCCGCGAGGCGATCCAGCGCGAGCGCTTCCGCGGCGGACAGGTGTTCTGCGTGGTGCCGCGCATCGAGGATCTGGGCCGCATGGCCGAGCGGCTGGCCGAGATCGTGCCGGAGGCGCGGACCGTGCAGGCGCATGGGCGGCTCGCGCCGACCGAGCTCGAACGGGTGATGACCGAGTTCGGCGATGGCAAGTTCGACATCCTGCTGTCCACCAACATCGTCGAGAGCGGGCTCGACATGCCGGCGGTGAACACGCTGGTGATCCACCGCGCCGACCTGTTCGGCCTTGGCCAGCTCTATCAGCTGCGTGGCCGCGTGGGTCGCGGCAAGCAGCGCGGCTATGCCTATCTGACCTGGCCGCCCAATCACCGGCTGTCGGCGGCGGCCGAGAAGCGGCTGACCGTGATGCAGACCCTGGACAGCCTGGGGGCCGGGTTCACGCTCGCCTCGCACGATCTCGACATCCGCGGCGCCGGCAATCTGCTGGGCGAGGAGCAGTCCGGCCAGATCCGCGAGGTGGGGATCGAGCTCTACCAGCAGATGCTGGAGGACGCGGTGGCCGACATCCGCGCCGGCGAGGGTAGCCGGCCCGCCGAGGAGCGCGACTGGGCGCCCGCCATCAGCCTCGGCCTGCCGGTGCTGATCCCGGAGGCCTATGTGCGCGACCTGCCGGCGCGGCTCGGCCTGTACCGGCGCATCGGCAGCCTGGCCTCGGATGCCGAGAGCGAGGCGATGGCGGCCGAACTGGTAGATCGTTTCGGCCCGCTGCAGCCCGAGGTGGAGAATCTGCTGGCGGTGGTCGCGCTCAAGCGTGCCTGCCGCGAGGCGGGGGTGGAGAAGCTGGATGCCGGGCCCAAGGGCATGGTGCTGGGCTTTCGCGGCAACGCCTTCCGCAATCCGGCCGGGCTGGTGACCTGGCTGGGCACGCGCGGGGGTATGGTGCGGCTGCGGCCCGACCACAAGCTCGCGCTGGTGCGCGAGATGGGGCTGGAGGCGCGGCTGGCAGCGGCGCGGGAGATGCTGGGGCATCTTGCGCGGATCGCCACGCAAGCCGACCCGCCCAGGCCGGCGGGCGCGCAGCGGTCAAGAACGCGGTGAGGCCGCCATTGCGATTCTAAAGCGTGGTTCCGGCAGCATCATGCGGATGGTCGGCGTCGTGCCGGAGCCCTTCGCGGCCCCTTGCGTTGCGACGCGATGGCCCGGACTGGGATCGGACCGCGCCATCCGCGCCCGCCGGACGCCCCATCCGGTGATCGGCACTTCAGGACTGCGCGGGGGGGAGGAAAGCCGCTTCCTTCGCCATCGGGCCGCGGGAAGCGGATCAACCCGCCTTGCCGCAGCCTCGTCCCGGCGGCCGGCGTGATCAGCCCGGTTCCGTCGTCTCCACCTTCTGGGTGAGTTCCCGCCAGGCGCCGTGCACCAGAATTTCACTCGGCCGGAACCGCGCCTTGTAGGACATCTTGCGGCTCTCGGGGACCCAGTAGCCCAGATACACGAAATCCAGCCCCAGGCTCCGCGCACGTTCGATCAGCCAGAGCACCGTATAGGTGCCGAGCGAGCGGCGATCGAGTTCGGGCACGAAGAAGCTGTACACCGCCGACAGCCCGTCCCCCAGCCGGTCGGCGAGGCAGGCGCCCAGCAGCCGGTCATCGGGGTCGCGGAATTCGACCAGGAAGGTCTCGATCGGCGTGTCCTCGACCATGGCGCGGTAGTCGTAGAAGCTCATGGTCGCCATGTCGCCTTCGCCGTGGCGGGCGCGCTGGTAGCGCTGGAACAGCTGGAACTGTTCGGCGGTGGCGCGCGCCGGCACTTCGAAGCCTTCCAGCCCGGCATTGGCGCAGGCGATCCGGCGCAGGGTGCGGTCGGGGCGGAAGCGGGCGGCGGGGATGCGGATCGGCACGCAGGCCTGGCAGGACGGGCAGACCGGCGCATAGGCGATGTTGTGGCTGCGGCGGAAGCCGGCGCGCGACAGCCGGTCGTGCAGCGCCTCGGCGTCCGGGCCGGCGACCTCGGTCACCACCTTGCGCTCGGTCCGTCCCGCTACGTAGGGGCAGGGGAGCGGAGCGGTCGTGTAGAAGAATTGCGGCCGGCGTGGCGATTTGTAGGTCATGCGTCGCGCTATCCCTGGCCGATGTTCCAGGCCCCGGAGGCCGGGGTCAAGGCCCGCTCCCGCACCACCACCAG
The DNA here is from genome assembly GCA_027311165.1 of bacterium. Classification (GTDB taxonomy): domain Bacteria; phylum Pseudomonadota; class Alphaproteobacteria; order Acetobacterales; family Acetobacteraceae; genus DAICZL01. Next base: position 1,901 of record DAICZL010000325.1, on the reverse strand, counting down.
GCCGCTCAGCAGATCGTGCAGCGTGCGCTTGCGCACCGTGAACAGCGCCACCAGCAGCAGCAGGCCGGAGGTCGCGAGGGTGAGGTAGAACAGCAGGGTGGAGATCACCGCCGCCAGCAGCGAGGGGCGGCTGAAATCCTCGTCACGCCGGACGGTCAGGCCGAACAGGGTTTGGCCGGGAGTGGCCGAGAGCGGACTCGCCAGGAACAGGATGTGATAGAGGAACGGCACCAGCGGCAGGATCCCGAGCAGTGGCAGGCCCAGGCCAAGGGTCACCATGCCGAAGGTGAACAACACCGTCCACAGCATGCCGGCCAGCGCGCCGATCACCAGGACATCGACCACCCAGGCGAGCATCCGGCGGATCAGCACCCCGCGGGTCAGCCAGTCGTCTTCCTGCATAGCGGTCGTGTAGCTCATGGTACCAGCCTCAAGGTTGCGCTGACCCGATCCGGCACGGGCCCGAGGGTGATCGTACCACCGTCGCGCCAGCGTGCGAGAAAATCCCGCGCATGGCGGCTCACCGGATTGCCGGACTGGCCGGGGGCGACCACGAAGCGGCTGCGGTCCGGATCGGCGAGGTCGTAGACACCGCGATAGGACGGGCCGTGAACGGCGTCGAACCCCGCGCCCGCCATTTCGCCGCGATCGCCCGCCATCTCGCCGCGATCGATCGTGCCGCCGTCGCCGGGGCTGTCGATCCGCGCGGTGGTGAGGCCGCCCAGCACCGGGATGGCGCGCAGCAGCGGCTGGGCGAACACGGCCTGGTGCGCCGCCCCCCAGCGCCAGGCCGCCGGATCGGGACCGAAGCGCGAGGCGAGTCCGGCCATCGCGGCGGCGAGCGAGTTCCCCAGCAGCCGGGTGCAGTCCCCGCCGCACCACTGCGCGCCGGCCGGTGACAAGACGAAGGCGGTAAATTCCGCCTCCGGCCCGGCGCGCGTCCCGGCGAGACCCTCCGGCAGATCCGGGGCGGTCAGCACCGCATCGTGGAAACGCCGCATCCAGGCGTTGAAGATCAGCGGCTGCGGCAGGTCCATCGCCATGTCGCCTTCCCAGGCCCCCGGCCGCGACCCTGGATGCTCCGGACCTCGCTGCCCCGGACCTCGCTGGCCCGGACCTGGCCCTCCCAGCTCGTCCGCCGCCGGCCTGCCTTCCGTTGGCCGATCCAGCCCCGGCTCTCCCCCGGGCCGATCCGCGAGCAGCGCCTGCGCACGCCCGGCGAGGCCGGGCAGCGGTGGCAGCCGGCGCAGCACCGGCAGCAGCCCGGCCGCGTAGTCGCTGCGCGTGTCCCGCTGCATCGCCACGAAATCGTCCACGCCGTGCCGGTCCGATCCGGCCAGCAGGGTGCGGATGCGCGCCGCCCGCCAGCCGCCATACCAGTCCCGCCCCAGGAAGACCGGGAAATCCGCCGGAGCCACGCGTTCATTGGCGTTGACCAGCCGCCCGCTCGGCGGATCGACGATGCGCGGCAGTTGTGTCCCGCTGGCAAACCCCACCCAGTCATGCGCCCCGTCCGCCCCGGCCGCCGGCGCCGCGCCGTCGCCCGCCCGGCGGAGAGGCACCCGGCCGGTGACGAACAACGTGACACCCTCGTGGTGCCACTGTCCTCGGCGGACCCCGCGCTCCTTCGACGGTGGGTACATCGCCTTCAGTGCCCGGATCGATACGTGCTGGTGTTTCTTCCGTATCCAGCGGAACACGCACCACCACGCGTAGTAGTCGACCGAGCAGAAGACCCGCTTGGCGCCCCACGCATGACGGTAGAAGGCACTCCAACCCCGAAGAAGCCAGTTCAGGTCGCGCAAGAGATCGTGCAGGCTCAAGCCAGTGCGGTAGCGCCGGCAGAGTCGTTTGATACGCTCACGCAGTCGATGACTCTTCTCCTTGGGGATCAAGGTCAC